>SKWY01000233.1 GCA_007128675.1 Deltaproteobacteria bacterium
CGAGACCTTGAAAAAGAAAGAGGATGACTGCTCGGACGCAACGGAAGAGGGCATCCAGATCGAACCCGTTGCCGCGACGGATGAGACTCTTGCGGCGACCGGCACGGATTCGGTCCCGGGGACGGCCGGCTCTCCAGGGATGTCTGCAAGCAAGTCGGTAAGGTCTACTCCCGCTTCTTCGACCACACACCTGGAGCACTCACAAACAGCCCCAACCCCTGAAGAGAAGCCTCGCGGTGCCGAGCTATGGGGCGGATGGATCGCGACTCGCTGGGGCCTTGGAGACCGCATGTCTCTTGGCTTCACGGCCATCAACCTGCTGCTCATCTTGGCGGCGCCGCTTCTCACGGGTAGCTCGCTCGCCGAGGTCTGGACGGCGATCCTGGAAGACATGCATCCTTTCCCCGATCACTAAAAGAGCCTTCGTCTTTGGAGAACCCTCGAATATGAACCGCTTTCATTTCTGGGTGAACGATCGCCTCATAGAGGTAGAGGACGAGCCGCCCACGACCACCCTCCTTCACTTCCTTCGGGAAAGACTGCGCCTAACCGGCACCAAGGAAGGTTGCGCCGAAGGTGACTGCGGCGCCTGTACCGTCGTATATCTAGACGCGACCGGACCTCTTGGCCCAAGGTTCAGGGCGATCAACTCCTGTCTGGTGCTTCTGCCCATGATGCGGGACAGGAGAGTCTACACGGTAGAAGGGCTCTCGAGCGGCGATGCTCTGCACCCTGCTCAACAGGCGCTGCTCAATCACTTCGGCTCCCAGTGCGGCTTCTGCACGCCTGGGGTAGTGATGTCCATGTTCGAGGCGACCTATCGCCTCGATCTCGACGCCGACTTCAAGCTCGAAGATCAGATGTGCGGAAATCTCTGCCGCTGCACTGGATATAGGCCCATAAGAGAGGCGGTCGCCGAGGTTGCTGGAACGAGACCCAGGGATCGCTTTCTCGAGATGCTACAGCAAGCAAAGGCCGACCCGCCTTGCAGCGAAGATCCTCTTGGTTCCTATGAGACGAGCCATGGCAGCTTCTACGCGCCTTGCTCCTTCGAGGCTCTTTTCGATCTTTTGTCCAACGAGCCTCGCGCAAGCTTCGTCTGTGGAGGAACGGATGTCGGCCTCGCCGTTACGATGCACGCTGGTGGACGGCCGCCGGGCACCAGCCGCGAGGCCGGCTCCGAGAGCAGCCTTCCATGCCTTGTCTCGCTGGAAGACCTTCCAGGCATGAAGAAGCTTCAGAAGAGCGAGGCCGGCTTCGTTTTCGGAGCATCCTTGCCTTTGACCGACCTCGAGGAAGCGACAGCGACCGATCTGCCTCCAGTCTCTCGCATGCTTCGCTACTTCGCTGCGCGGCAAATCAAGCATAGGGGAACGATAGGGGGCAACCTGTGCAATGCCTCACCCATCGGTGACCTCGCCCCGGTTCTTCTGGCCCTCGGCGCGACTTGTATTCTCCGCGACCGAGCGCGGCGGCGGGAGGTGCCAATCGAGGACTTCTTCGTCGACTATCGAGAGACAGCTCTTGCAGAGGGAGAAATCCTCGAAGCGATACGCATCCCCCATATCCCTGGAGACGGGCGAGCTGCCTCCTACAAGGTTTCCAAGAGAAGAGAGCTCGACATAAGCTCGGTGTCGGCCAGCTTCTTTGTCAGAACCGATGCAAACGAGAAAGTCACGGAGGCACGCCTAGCTTACGGGGGCATGGCGGCGACGCCGGCTCGCGCGAAGTTGGCCGAGGCGACTCTTCTGGGCAAGCGCTGGTCGACGAGCACCGTCGAGGCGGCCGCGAAGGCACTCGATAGTGACTTCGAGCCCATAGACGATCTTCGAGCCAGCGCATGGTATCGCCGCACGGTTGCGGCAAACCTTCTTCGCGGCTTCTTTTTGGAGACAAGAGAAGAGAGGCTTCCGCGTCTGTCGGCACGCCCCAGCGGAACCATAGAGCCCGAAAGCCCAAGAACGGATGTGGAGGGCTAGCGGAACAAGCCCCTCCTCGAGACCACACCACCGCTTGCCATGAGCTTTGCCGCCAAGGAAGAACGCCAATGATCGGCAAGAATCTTTCCCACGATAGCGCTACTCGCCACGTCACCGGGCAGGCGCGGTACATAGACGATCTTCCGGAGCCACGTGACCTACTGCACGCTCTACCGCTCGCCTCCGCCCACGCACACGCCCGCATTCTCCATATCGATGTAGACGCGGCCCTCGATGTTCCAGGCGTACTGGCGGTACTGACCGAGGCCGACATCCCCGGAGAGAACGCCTGCTCTCCGGTGGGCTGGGGAGAGCCTTTGTTCGCCGAAGGCGTGGTCCACTGCGTTGGGCAGTATATCGGAGTAGTCATCGGCGAATCGGTCGCTGCCTGCCGGGCAGGTCTTTCAGCTGTGAGAGTGGAGTATGAGCCCCTGCCGGCCATACTCGATGTTCACGCGGCAATCGAAAAAGAGAGCTATTTCGGCGAACCAGCCGTGCTTTCGCGGGGAGATGTCGATGCCGAGCTAGAGCGCGCTCCACTTCGCTTCTCGGGCGAGGTCGACACTGGCGGCCAGGATCATTTCTATCTCGAAACCCAGGCCGCGCTCGCCGTACCTGGCGAGAACGGCACCATGCACGTCTTCTCCTCCACTCAGCACCCCTCGGAAGTACAGGAGAAGATCGCCGACATCTTGAATGTCGGAAGGCATCTCATCGTGGTTACCTGTCCTCGCATGGGCGGCGCCTTCGGCGGGAAGGAGAGCCAAGCCGCCCAGCCCGCTGCCATGGTCGCGCTGGCGGCCAGCCAAACCGGCCGCCCCGTAAAGATTCGCTACGATAGAAAAACGGACATGTGCCAGACCGGCAAGCGACACCCATATCACAGCAAGTTCGAGGCCGGCGCCGACAAGGACGGAAGGCTGCTCGCCTTGAAGGTCGAAAGCTTTGCCGATACTGGATGGAGCCCCGATCTCTCCCGAGCAATCATCTCACGCACTCTCTTTCATCTGGATAACGCCTACTTCATTCCCGCATTACGCTTTACCGGTCGCATAGCAAGAACCAACAACGTGTCGCATACCGCTTTCCGCGGCTTCGGTGGACCGCAAGGCGTCATAGTAATCGAGGAGATCCTGTCCCGACTCGCCGAGCTTCTTCGCGTGGATCCGGCTGCCGTGAGGCGACTGAACTACTACGGCGATGCTCCGCGCGGCATGTCCCCTTTCGGCCAGAGACTGAAGGACGTCAGAGCGACACGAATCCACGACTCCTTGATCGACTCGAGCGGCTATCGGGGTCGCCGTGAAGAGATCGAGCGCTTCAACCGGGAGTCTTCCTGGACAAAGCGAGGGATAGGCTTCTCCCCCGTGAAGTTCGGCATCTCCTTCACCAAGAAGGAGTACAACCAGGCGGGGGCCTACATCCTAGTCTATGCCGATGGAACGGTGCAGCTGAACCATGGCGGCACGGAAATGGGCCAGGGTCTTCATACCAAGATGCTCGCCATCGCCGCCCATACCCTCGGCGTACCCCTGGATCGAATCCGAATGATGGATACGGCCACCGACAAGGTCCCAAACACCTCGGCTACCGCCGCATCAAGCGGCTCCGATCTCAACGGCGAGGCCGTGCGAAGAGCCTGTGAGAAGCTCCGTGAGCGCTTGAGACCAGTGGCCGCCTGGCTCCTTGGGATCGTTCCCGACGAAGGCGACGGCCTAGTATTCGAGGACGGAGAGATATGGCTGCCCGGAAACCCAGCGGCGAGGACAACCTTCCAGGAGGTCGCCAAAGCAGCCTACGACGCGCGGGTGCAGCTTTCGGCCACCGGATACTATCGAACGCCCGGCATCCACTTCGATCCCAGTGCCGGGGTTGGCAACCCGTTTCATTACTTCGCCTATGGAGCGGCCGTTACGGAGATCGAGGTCAACGGCCTCACCGGCGAGTACAGAATCCGAAGGGCCGATATTCTCCACGACGTCGGCGACTCTCTCGTTCCTTCGATCGACAAGGGGCAAGTCGAGGGTGCTTATGTTCAGGGCGTCGGATGGCTGACCATGGAGGAGTTGGTTTGGGATGAGATGGGCCGCCTGCTCACGCATGGCGCCTCGACTTACAACGTGCCGGCAATAGGCGACGCCCCTGTAGACTTTCGAGTCAGCCTTTTGCCGGACGCGGGACAGGAGGGGGTTGTCTACAAGAGCAAGGCGGTTGGCGAGCCACCCTTCATGCTGGGCATCAGCGCCATAGTCGCCCTTCGCCACGCCATAGGAGCCTTCTCCTCCACACCATCGCAGGTCGAGCTTCGCCTGCCAGCGACTCCCGAGGCCGTGCTACGCGCCGTGGACATGGCGCGAGGTAACCCGGCGCCCGCGGCAACGAAGGCTTAGCCGCTCGATTTAGGGCCAACTAAGAAGCCGCAAGAACACTGCCTCCAGGGCCCCCTTGGAGGTCATTTCCTTGGCGAACGGGCTTTCCTGGCGGAAGATTGGGGTAAGGAGAGTTCGCAGAAGTCTTTGCTCGGCCTTTGGACGAGACGGCATGCCAGGCTACGGGAAAACCAAGACCCCCAGCAGAGAGGAAAGAGTCACCTGGGACGACTGGGTGATGCTCGTGCTGGCTGTGCTGAGTCTCGCAATCCTCATAGCGGAAAGCGCCTTCGAGTGGGCTCTGGATCCCGGGCAGAAGAGAGCACTGATTCTCGCGGACCTGGCCATAGTCGGAGTTTTCATCATCGAGTTTCTGGGCCGGTTGATTCGGGCCCCACGAAAATGGCGATTCATCGTTAGCAACTGGTACGACATCATAGGAATGATTCCGGTCAGCCACCCGATGCTTCGCTCTTTCCGTCTGCTCCGGCTCCTGCGAATCTTGGTCATCACCAGCCGCTTCGTTCGGGCAACCAATCGCACCTTCGGCGAGATGACGGTCGAGGCGATAGCTGGCAGGTACCGCGACATCTTGGTGGAAGCAATCGGAGACAGGCTCATTTTGCAGTCCCTGGACATGCTGGAAGGACCACTTGGTCGCTCGAGATTGCCAGCAACTGTCGGCGCGACACTCTCCCATAGAAGAGAGGACCTTCGTGCGCTCGTGCAAAGAAGCCTTCAGGGCATACCCGTCGTGAGGCGAATGGTTCGGCTGCCCTGGTCGAACGAGATCCTCTTGGCCATGGAGAACGTCTCACTCGAGGTCATTGTGGGCGTGCTCGAGAGCGAAGAGGTCAATCGTACGATCCAGCAATCGATTCTCTCGGGTCTCCATGAGCTGCGCCGCTCCGTGCGAGAAAAGGAAGAGATGGCGATGAGTCAGACCTCGTTGCCTTCCTAGAATGCAGTTGAGGTCAAGAGCCAATCATCAGCCCGTCGACTCACCCATGCTCTCCACACTGGGGCTGGGCGCCGAGCCGAACGAGAAGAGCTGGTAGCCCGTCCGAATCACGGGCATCGCCACATTTCGAACAGGAACCCCTCCTGGTGTCACGCCTTGGTCGGTCCCTTTGTGAGAATGGCCATGGAGAGCGAGATCAGCCTTGGCGCCGTCGATTGCCTCGGCCAATAGATAAGAGCCGAGAAAAGGATAGATCTCCAGCTTCTCTCCCACCAATGTACCCTTGATGGGAGAGTAATGAGTCAGCGCCACGCGCACATCGCAACCGGAAATGGCGTCGAGGGCAATGCGGAGTGATTCGGCATCCTCCTTGGTGGTTCGGATGAAGCTCTTCATCTCCGGCTCCCCGAACTCCGCGCCACAGGCTCCGGCGTAGCCCCCGCAAAAACCCTTTATACCAGCCACCCCCAGGCGCTCCTCGCCCATACGGAGAACCATGTACTCTCCTTCCAGAACCCGCACGCCCACGGACTCGAGTATCTCGCGGTTTCTAGTCTCGTGACCTTGGTGGTAGTCATGGTTGCCGAATACCGCGGCGACCGGTGTGTGCAGGCCAGCAAGCTCTTTCGCCAAGACATGGAACTCATCGATCGAACCATGTTGAGTCAGGTCTCCGGCCAAGAGTAGGACGTCTGCCCGCTCATGAAGATGAGCCAAAAGAGGTGAGTAGCAGCCCACGGAATCCAGGCCCACATGCAAATCCCCGGCGGCCGCAATCCGGATCACCTAAGCTCCTCGACGTCACTGCTCTCCGTGTAGCGAGCTACGTGGAGATTGTTGACAAGCCCGATTCCCTCGGGCAGCACCTCCGCCGCCACGATGGCTGCCTGGCGGCGCCTCTCCTGCGATGCCACCTCACCCAGCAGAAACACCTTTCCAGCAGCAACGGTGACCTGAATATCGAGCTCGTTCAGCCTTGGATCCTCGGCAAGCGCTTCCCTGACTCTAGCAACTAGGTAGCTCTTGTGGAGTGTCGGCCCGTATTCCATCACTCTGCTCGCTTACGGTTCAGCTGTCGTAGACTTGCTCGAACAGTCTTCTTATAACCTTGTTTGGCACGGGCAGATCGATGGAGTGGGCATACGCCAATAGAGCGAGGATTCTCCTGGGGGCGCGTTGAGCACGCCTCAACAGATACGCCCAGTCAAGGCTAGTGCCGGCTATGACCCCCAACGCATCATGCCAATGATGCGCACCGGCCTCGTCATGAACGACAGCCTTCAATACGAGCAGATCCTCTGGAGGGATGAAGCGCACCCTTCTGCCCTGAAACTGTCCGCTGACTGCACGCTGCATCATCTCCTCATCGAAGTAGAAGTCACCCTTCGACTTGAAGATCACATCCACCATGACCTGACGCTTGAAACCCTTGAAGAGCCAGGTGATGTCCGTTCTCTCCGTAGTGAAGCCCGCTTTCGACAAGCAATCCAGCGCCCTGGCCGCGTCCGCGGGCCGAACGAATAGGTCGATATCGTGCGTCCATCGTGGTCTCCCGAAACCACTGGAGGCAATGCCGCCAATCACCGCGTAGGGAATGGCGGACTCTTCCAGAGCCCCTACCGCTTCGGCCAGAACCTCGACAAAAGCATCGTGGTCATTGCCTCGAAGCTTGTCTCTCATGAACGGTTGGCCGCCTACGGCGGAATCTACCTGGGTATGTCGACTGCCTACCCCCTGGCTCTCTTCTCCATCTTGGTGGCGCCACTCCTCCATCTGCCATCTCCGCGACAAGCCGTCATTGAATGCATAGACACCCCTCTCGATTATTTTCAACGAGGGAACACACCCAGCACCTCTCTAGTCTCTCGCCAGGTCTCGAGGCTGTCCTGCTTTCTCTTCGCGTGTCGCCTTTACCTGGTTCACCTTGGACTGTCCTGCTTCGTCCTTGCGTGGAGCTGCTACCTGGTGCGCTTGTAGCTGCCCTCCTCCCGAAGCGACCGGCAGTCCGGTCTCCGATCCGTGGGCTCCGCACTGGCGTGGGTGCGCCACACGGGCTCGGAAACCGGCTCCCGGCGCTTAGTATACTGCGAAGTAGCGGGACTACTTGGCTGTCCTGCTTCGTCTTCGCGTGGAGCCGCTACC
>SKWY01000513.1 GCA_007128675.1 Deltaproteobacteria bacterium
CATTCGAAAAGGGAATGACGGGAAGCGTTGGCGTCGGCCACCGGCGGGGATGCCAAGAGTCGTGTCTGCTCCGCGTGAAGAAGCCGAGCGAAGTCCTTTGTTTGAATCGTTGCCGTGACGGTGACCAGGTTCTCGAAGCCCTTCATCCGCCAGCCCCTCCTCGTATGGTCTTGAAGAGCCGAGGCATACGCCCTGGAAACGTCGGGCGGATTGCCCTGGAGACCCGAAGAGTACCAGGTACCACAGCCACCGGACGCCAAAGCCCCAAATGCGAAAAGAAGGACAGCCCCTCGAACAGTCGTTCGACGAAGCTTCGCAACACCAAGAGCGGCCACCTCGAAGACTGAACCGCCTCGCTTGAAAAAAGCTCTGCTCATGTTTCCTCGGGAATGAAGTCGAATCGGTCGAAGAGTACATCGAGAGAAACGCCGGTTGCCTCCACCGCCTCCCTTCCTCCCTCGAGTCGATCGACCAACGCAATCACCTTCAATGGAAGATATCCTGCCTCCCGCACTCGCTCCAAGGCGTGAATCGTGGAAGCTCCGGTCGTGACTACATCCTCGAGGACGATCACCTTGGAGCCCGAAGAAAGCCTGGGACTCTCTATCCAGCGATCCGTTCCATGTCCCTTGGGCTCCTTACGAACGATGAAGGCATCAAGCGGTCTCTTCGCCAACCAGGAGGACATGCTCAGCGCGCTGGCCAGAGGATCGGCGCCAAGCGTCAATCCGCCGGCAGCAACCGCCTCTTTTGGCGCAAGGCTCAATAGAAGCCGTCCGATGAGATAGTGACCTTCCGCCAGAAGAGAGGTGGTCTTGCAGTCGATATAGAAGTCGCTCTCCATGCCAGAGGAGAGGCGAACCCTGCGCTTTTTAAAAGAGTGCTCGCGCATCAAATCGAGCAGCCTAGCCCGATCTCTCGCCAAGGCTGCCGGCTCCACTTCTTCTTGGCTTGGACCAGTCCCCGGCTTCGTGCTCACCTCTCCTCCTTCGTTTCCGATAGAAAAGGGTGCATATCCCTCATGTACTCGACGCACTCCAACAAGTCCGCCCGCCGTCTCTCGTCGACATCCCCCCACACCTCGAACAATAAGGCAACATCGCTACAGAGTTCCACGAAACGAGCGCGAATCGAGACGGCCATCAGATTGGCATCCATCTCCTCTGGGTCAACTCCGCCGCCTTCGGCGGCCTGCGCCTCCGACCGATCCAGCAATGCGTCGATCATGGTTGAAAGAAGCCCCCGCTCCTCGAGCCTAGCACGCAGGGAGAGGCGCTCCTGACGGCTCCAGGGACGCCTGTCGAGATCATCGGACAGCGCCAGCAACAAGGCGTCTTCATCCGAAAGCCCGTCATGAACCCGGGCTAGGATCCGACCCCTTCCAAGCATTCGCAGTGCCGCGTACCGGCGATGCCCACTTACGAGCTGAAGCCCGTCAGACGCCGAGCGCAAATCCACGGCCTCGAGCTGACCGTGCCGAATGAGAGACTGCGCCAGGGGACCGACATCGTCTATCTCTCGGAGCAGGAAAGTCCTTGTGTCCACAATCTCCTCGAGACCGACCCAGCGCGGCGGCTCGAGATCATGCTCCGGATGAGGCGAAAGCAAGCGTTCGCCGCCCGTACTCACGACTCACCCATAACGCTATATCGCCTCATCGCGGCGCACGGTAGCGAGGGCACCGGCAGCTGTCAACAAACCCGTTGCCAACACAGACCCGTTGCCGGCCTGAACATCCCCAACCAGGACTGGACTTCATTTCTCACGACGGGGCGAGGCCCTCGTCTACGTCACTTACGTCCCTTCAAGTAACGGATCGCGAACGAAGCGTTTCGCCAAGTCGCGATCCGCTACCTCATCTCTCTCGTACTCGGCGGCCCCGCCACATCAAGCGCGAGCCTCGCCTCGTCTGCCGGCGCCGGCTCTCGTGGTCGCCTCCCTCAGCTGGGGCGCGAAGAAGAGAAGCGCGATCGCGCTCAAACCAACAAGAGCGTAGATGATCCGACTGACGACGCTGCTGTTCAAGGCGACGGTACCACCGAACAACGCGTCAACCAGGTTCCAGTTGAACAATCCAACGAGACCCCAGTTGATGCCTCCGATAATGGCAAGGACATACGCCACTTTTCCGACAATTTTCATGATACAGCCCTCCTATATGAAGAGTTGCCTTCTCATGATCAATCTGGGGTCTACGTGGCCGGCCGGAAATGGGGACCGAGCCGAAAAGAGACGCGAAAGGTCCCGTACTCGTCGACTCGACCGCCTTTAGAAGGCCCAGCCCACACCGGCGTGCAGGGCGAAGTATGCCTCATGAGAGACCCCACCATCGGGGTCACGGGAACCGCCGCCCACGAACTCGGTATCGACCACCTGTCGCTCCATCCAAGCCATCCAAGCGGGACCGGCGTCATCCCAACCGGCGCCTCCCGACAATCCTATGCGTCCCGCCCAACCTGAAGCGTCCGCCTCCATCCCGAAAGCCCGCGTCTCCGACTCACCTGGCGAGGAAGCAAGGAACGTGACTATCCAGGCCTCTAGACGCACCCAGTTCGGTACGATGGGCTGAGCCACCTCGAGCCCCACACGAACGGAGTTATTGCTGACCTCGGTAAAGGCGGCAGTAGATAGGTTCGGCCTGAAATCGCTCAGGCCAAACCCCGCTCGAGCTCCGACCTCCGGGCTCAATGGAGAACTCGGCACTAGGCTGATCCTCCAGCGGCCGTCGACATGGAAACGGGTGATGGGAGTCTTGACCTCCTGCCAATCGTTCCCCATCTGAATGAAGCTAGCGACAAACCCCCTGGAAAAGCCCACTTCCGCTCCAAGTCCCCCGAGGAGCCCGTCGTCGTCCTTCAAGGGAAAGCTCTGGGCAATGGCCCCAACCTCTGGATAGAGAGCGAAACCCACCCCAGAAGCGGGCTTGGCCGTTGCATAGCTGACGCTCGTGTTTGGGCCCACCATGTCGTAGCGCCGATTCCCTCCACCCGCCATGAGGAGCACCGAGACCAAAGGACGGGTGTTGGCAATTTCACCCGGCGCGGGGTCACTGCCGGCCCAATCAGGTCCGCCAAAGTCCGAACCTCCGCGGCGCCCATCACTTCTACCAGAATCCCTGGCATCGGGCCTTCGGGCAGGCTCCCTCCTATCGGGCCTTCGGTCTGACTCCCTCACATCAGGTCTACGCCCCGAATCCCTAGGATCGGCTCTTCGACCAGAGTCCCAGGGATCTCGCTCGCGGGAATCCCTTCCTCCTGCCTCCGGAGGATCAGGGTCCGATGAAGGGGTCTCTGGGGGCCTGAAGTGGGCCATGGCAAGAGGCTCGGGCTCCGACGCTCGACCGCTCGTGCTCTCCCGAGTCTGATCGGGCCTATCGGTTCTTCCACTCGCCACGGCAGAAGGCGAGGCTTGAGCCTGCTGGCGAACAAAGCGAACGATTCGGTCGAGGTCATCTGGCCTAAACTCTCCACGCACGAGCAGGTAGTCCCTCCTCACGCGCTGATTACCCTCTGCATCGAAGTAGGTGAGTCGAAGATGCCACCTATTCCCCTTTCGAACCGTACGACCAGCCATCACCCCATCGACCGCGGCGACGGCCGCGCCCATCCTCACTCCGGTTGGGGTGGCCATCTCATTGCGTGCAACACCCGCCGCGGTCACCTGCTCGACGTAGTCCCCCTGTGGAACGAGCGTCAACCCTTCGATCTCCAGGAGCGGCCGAACCAGGGACAGCCTGGCCTCCGCCGTCGGACCTTGACCCTGGAAGTTCAGAACCACGACCCTGCTTCCATGGGCTGTTGCCGGCCATGCGAGCAGAAAAGCGACCATGAGAGACGCGCTTCGTACCGAGAACCTCATCCCCATAAGAGTATCGCAAGTGCTCCCCCGAATGAAGCCCATCCCCAAGGAGACCCCGTACAGGGGGCCCCGCCGGGGACGGCCCACGACGCACGTCCAAGTCCGCGACGTCGTCAAGATGCCACGTTCAACGTCACAGGTTGGACGAAGGCAAGAACACGGACGTGGACGAAAAGACGACAAGCGCCGGAACCAAAGAGAGCTACGCCACAATCAGGACGGGGAATCGACCCGACTGTTATGGAATTACTGGCATCGTGGTATTTTCTGTGGAAAGTAGAGGATTCTGGATGCCTCCCTCGGAGGCGGCTGTTCAGATCGATGGGTCATGAGCATTAGGCGGTGCGCCGAGGCAAGAGGCCGCTTGCAAAACCCTCCGGAGATGACAACGGGATACACAGAGAGCAGCCATGGCTCAAAGCAAAGAGACGAAGAACACCATCGAGCACAAGGCAAAGGACGAGAAGAAGGGCCTTCGTAAAGCCAAGGCCGTATTGAGAGAGATCCTCTTCTTGGCCGTTCTGGTCCTGGCCGTCCTCTCGGCGAGAGCATCACTGGCCGACCACTACTATGTGCCCAGCGGTTCGATGCGGCCCACCGTCGAGGAGGGCGACCACCTCGTCGTGAACAAGCTGGCGTTCGGCCTTCGGATCCCGAGAACTCACCACTATCTGCTCTCTCGTGCCAACCCAGAGCGCGGGGACGTGGTCGTTCTCTCTTCTCCGGAAGACGGCACGGTCCTGCTCAAGAGGGTGGTAGCCATTCCCGGCGACGAGATCTACGTCGATAGCAGAGGCAGACTCCACCTCAACGGCGCCACGGTAGAGACCTACGAGGAAGACGAATGGACTTACGAGCTGCTGGGAAGAACACCGTACACCGTGCGGCTCACCACCCGCCCGATCGAGCCATACGGACCAAAGAACATTCCCGAGAATTACTATCTATTGCTCGGTGACAACCGCGGAGAGAGTCAGGACGGAAGGAACTTTGGTCTAGTACACCGAGACGCCATCATTGGCCGTGGTATCGCCATTTATTGGCGCTCGGGGCGTCTCACCTGGCAGCCCTTCGATTGAGTTGCCGATTGCGGGGAGCCACTTGAAGATGAGGGCTCTTGCCTCCCCGAATAACATGAGACCCCAGCAGGGTCTCGCCCTCGCCGGTGTCCGTCGATTGGTGCCGCGGGTGAGATTCGAACTCACACGCCCTTTCGAGCGCCACCCCCTCAAGATGGTGTGTCTACCAGTTCCACCACCGCGGCATATTCACTCTGACTACCTGCTCTTCGGAGGCAAAGTCCTTATCACGAGCACGACCGCCGCACAACGGTAGCTCGCACGCAGCCACCCAAAGCGGAAGGAATCTACTCCGAGTCCAGCGGCTCGGGTTCGTCGGCCGCCTCTTCCGGCTCCGTGGAAAGGGCCGCATCATGGTCCTCGATCGACGGCTCCGCATCCTCGCTCTCGAGATCCACCGCGTCGACGTCCTCGTCGGCCACGGGGTCATCCGCGGGCAGCGCAAGGCCCGGCGTCGGATGATACGTCCCGTCATCCATACCGATCTCCACCGAATGATCGCGGACCGACATCCAGGCGAGCGTCAAGGACGAGAGCATGAAGCCGACCGCAATCACCACGGTAATCTTGGAAAGCACGGTCGTCGGCGACTTTGCTCCAAAGCTTCCAGCAGAGCTGGCTCCCCCAAAGGCACTACCCATGCCCGGAGTCTTTCCTGGCTGCAGAAGAATCGTCAGGACCAAGAGCAGACAAATGAAGACATGTAGAAGAATCAGTATTGTGTGCATGTGGCGTACTCCAGAGTCGCGCTGTATGCCACGCAACGCTCCTTCGGTCAAACCCGGACGAGAACGATGTACTTCCCCAAAGCCCTAGCCAGGCTCGATTGAAGACGAAAAGCTAACATGGCTCGCGCCCCTTCGTGGCAAAATCCGGCTAGTAAAGTGTCCTTGTCCTCGAGTGTAAACCCGGTCTTTGGCCTCCCCTCGGAGCACCTCTCTCTCTTTAAGTCCCGAGGGCAAGGCCCCTCCATGCAAATGCATCAAGGCGCAAGCTAGGCGTTCTCCGCAGCCGCCGCGATAATCTCCGTAAACTCGAAAGCATCCAGGCTCGCTCCCCCCACCAAGGCGCCGTCCACATCCTTCATGGACATCAGCTCCCTGGCGTTTGCCGCCTTCACCGATCCGCCGTACTGAATGCGCATGGAGCTACCGGCATCTTCCCCACCAAGAGAGCATATGATCTCACGAATGGCGGCATGAACCTCCTGAGCCTGTTCCGGCGTGGCAGTCCGGCCCGTGCCGATTGCCCACACGGGCTCATACGCAATGGTGACAAGAGGCAGCTCGACAAGCTCCACCTTTCCCAGTCCCTTTTGAACCTGCCGCCCCACCACATCCATAGTGCTTCCAGCTTCCCGCTCCTCCAGGGTCTCTCCAACACAGAGGATCGGGCGCAGACTCGCCGCCAGGACGGCGGCAACCTTGCGGCTCACTAAGCTGTCATCCTCCCCGAAGAGCGTCCTTCTCTCGCTGTGGCCAACAATGACATGTGTGCATCCCGCATCGCGGAGCATGCCTGGACTGACTTCGCCCGTGAAGGCTCCCTTCTCCTCGAAATGGCAGTTCTGAGCAGCCACCGACACGGGCCCGTCCCGCAGCCTTCGGGCCACATTCTCGAGCCACGGAAAAGGCGGCGCGATAGCTACCTCCACGGCGGAATGGGCCGCGGCGCCCTCCGACACATCCAGCGCCAGGGACACAGCCGTCTGGCTGCCAGTGTGCATCTTCCAGTTACCGCAGACAAAGGGACGTCGAGTCATCTCGTTCTCCTAGGGGCCAAAAACGGCCGTTCATTGCTCCAGGGCGATTACTCCGGGTAGTCCTCGCCCCTCCACCAGCTCGAGCGACGCCCCCCCTCCCGTCGACACATGGGTCACCTTATCAGAGATCCCGGCCTGGTCCACCGCCGCCGCAGAATCACCACCACCGACCACGCTGATGCAGGAGGCTTCAGCAATGGCCTTCGCGATAGCAAAGGTACCCTTCGAGAAGGCGGCGTTTTCAAAGAGCCCAAGGGGGCCGTTCCAGAATACGGTCCCTGCGGTCTCGATCTTTTCACGGAAGAGTTCGGTCGTCCGTGGCCCAATATCCAGCCCCATCACGCCATGAGGGATGTCGACTCCTTCCGTAATACGGCGCCCGACTCCCTCCAGGTCCAAAGCGACGACGTGGTCGATGGGAAGCAGAACCTCCACACCTCGTTCGGATGCTCGACCAAGGATGCGCCGTGCCTGCTCGACCGACCCCTTTTCGACCCTGCTGCCTCCAACGGAGGAGCCCTTGGCCGAAAGAAACGTGTAGGCCATGGCTCCTCCAATCAAGAGAAACTGGCAACGAGCAATCAGGGCATCGATGACCTTTATCTTGTCGCTGACCTTGGCGCCGCCAAGGATGACTACAAAGGGTTTTTGGGGATCCTTCAGCGTGCGATCCAAGTAGTCGAGCTCCTTCTTCAAGAGGAAGCCCGCCGCCCGCTCGGCGACATGCTCGGCCATCCCAGCGGTAGAAGCGTGAGCTCGGTGGGCGGTGCCGAAAGCATCCATCACCCATACATCGGCAATGGAGGCCAGCTCCTTTGCGAAGGTGGGATCATTGGCCTCCTCTTCGGAGTGAAAGCGAAGGTTCTCCAGGAGCAGGACTCCCCCGGGGGGTAGATCCTGGACCATCTTGTTGACCCCGTCGCCGATACAATCGTCGGCAAGCAACACTTCCTGGTCCAGTATCTCGGAGAGACGGAGTCCGGCGGGCTCGAGGCTATAGGAGGGATCGGGTCTTCCCTTTGGCCGCCCCAGATGGCTCGCGAGAATGACCTTCGACCTTGCCTTGATTGCATGGCGAATAGTGGGCATCGCTGCTCGGATCCGCTGATCATCCCTGACCCGACCATCCTCATCGATGGGAACATTGAAGTCGACACGTATGAATACCCGCTTTCCTTCGAGCTCCAGCTCATCAATACTCCGAACGGCCATCGATCCTCCCGGGCTGTTCCGGTCGCGGAGTCCAACCGCGACCGGTCGGTTTGTTGCGGTCCTACATCAGAGTCGCCTAACGCCTCGCAAGCCACTTGGTCAGGTCGATCATGCGCATGGAAAAGCCCCACTCGTTGTCGTACCAAGAGAAGAGCTTCACCATGTCGTCGCCTAGCACCTGCGTGTTGGTGGAGTCGAAGATCGACGAGTGAGGATCCGTGCTGTAATCGATGGAAACCGTAGGCTCATCGGCATAAGCCAGCACTCCCTTCATCGGCCCTTCGGCGGCGGCCTTGAAAGCGGCGTTGATCTCCTCCACCTTCGCAGGCTTCTTCACCGTTGCCGTGAGATCGACCAGGGATACGTTGGGAGTGGGAATACGAATCGCGAGCCCGTGAATCTTACCGGCGAGATTCGGCAGAACGAGGCCCACAGCCTTGGCGGCGCCGGTAGTCGTCGGAATCATCGAGAGGGCCGCGGCCCGCGCGCGCCTCGGATCCTTATGAGGTAGATCGAGCAAGTTCTGGTCGTTGGTATAGGCGTGAATCGTGGTCATGAGACCTTTCTCGATACCCAATGTCTCATCGAGAACCTTCGCTACCGGAGCCAGACAGTTGGTGGTGCAGGAGGCATTGCTGATGATCCTATGCTTGTTCGGATCTATGTCCTCGTGATTGATGCCGTAGCAAACCGTGATATCGGGCTCCGTTGCGGGGGCGCTGATTATTACCCTTTGCGCTCCAGCCTCCAGGTGTTTGGAGGCATCCGCCCGTTTCGTAAAGCGCCCGGTGCACTCGTACACCATGTCCACATTCATGTCCTTCCAAGGCAGCTTCGCCGGATCCATCTCGGCCAAGATCGGAATCTCCCGCCCGCCAACGACTATCGAGTTCTCGGTATGAGAAACCTCCACATCCTTGATTCGACCATGGATGGAGTCGTACTTCAGGAGATGGGCCAGCATTTTGGCGTTGGTCAAATCATTGATGGCCACCACCTCGAGATCCTGGTGCCCTCCCTGCGCGATACCCCGCAGAACACATCTTCCGATGCGGCCAAAGCCGTTGATTGCAATACGAGTCACTTGATTCTCCTTCGGTAGGGTTGAGTGCGAAGATTGGAACAGCTGGCGGTCGGGAAACTACCCCAGTCCGCACTCGCTATATGCTCCGCCCGTCCTCGTCAAGGCACCTGCAAGCAGATGGGGCCCGCTATCTCCCGAGGCGCGAGGCGAGGAATGTGTAGCCATACTGATCCCTTGGAGTGAAACGAAGCGATGATGTGCAAAGGGGGCTGCTCTGCCAGTCGTGCACATCTGCATATGAGCCCTTTTTGCAAGCGACCTCGTTCAAGCACTTTGAGCTGGACAACCGAACAACATGGTCCATTTGTCGGTTACGTTGTCGCATCGGCGCTAGCATGCTAGGCAAGGCCTTACGATATCGGGCCAGCTAGCTCCCGCGAGGCGCAGGGATAGATAGCCCAAAGAGATCACACCCATTGGAAAACGAGACGAGAACAATGAGCGACCAAGAGCGTGAGCCAACCGCCCAGGACGACCCTAAGACGACCACCGAGCCAAAAGACGAAGAGAGGGCGCAGGCAACGGGCTTTGACTCTTCACCGGCTGAAGAAACAAAGGACGCTGCTCCAGAGGTCCGAGTCGAGCCCAACGATGCTCCGGATGCCGATCGACCAGATCCTTCCCACGAGGATGATGCGCCTACAAGGACCCTGCCAGAGTCCGGCGCGGCAATAGAGAAAGCTTCGGATTCCTCGCCGCCGTCGGCCGAACCGACAAGGCCCACGCCCACCGAGACCTCGAGCGAGCTACCCGCCCTTCCCGAAGAGGAGACGAGAGAACCCCATGGCGGCGAAGCTGCAAGCAAGCTCGAAGGAAGAGATGAGCCAGCTCGAGGAGAATCCTCAGGCGAAGAATCGAGCCGAGAAGAGGAGAAGACCGCCGAACGCGGGGCAGTACATATAAGGCGCCGGAAAAAGAGCAGCTATGCATCCGAGATCAAACCTGGACAAGACGTCGAGGGTGTCTTCATGGCGCTGCGAAAAAGCCTACCCCTCGACAAGACAGGGAGACGCTTCTTGGCTTTGACTCTAGCCGATCGCACGGGAAGGATAGAGTCGAGGCTCTGGAACGGCGCGGAGAAGGCCGCCGAAGCATTCCAGGAGAGCGACCACGTAAAAGTCCGCGGCAAGGCGCAAAGCTACCATGGGCGCTTGCAGCTGCATCTGGACTTCGTCGAGCCGGTTGACATAGCGGCTCTAGATCTTCCTGCCTCCGAGTTCATCTCCGAGTCCCAGAAGCCCGTCGACAAGATGTTCTCCGAGCTCTTGTCGATCCTGGGTAAGATGGAGAATGAGGGACTGAAGGCGTTGGTGCGATCCTTCTTGGACGACCCACGCCTTCTGCAACCCTTCAAGCGCGCGCCGGCGGCACAGTCCATCCATCATGCATGGATAGGCGGCCTACTCGAGCACACTCTCTCGGTAGTTCGTCTTTGCGAGCGTCTTTGCGACCATTATCCGCAGGTAGATCGAGATCTGGTGCGAGCTGGAGCCATTCTGCACGATTTTGGAAAGATCGAAGAGCTGACGTATGACGAAACGCTAGGCTACACCGATGCCGGACGCTTGGTCGGTCATCTAGTCATTTGCTGCCAGATGATTCACGAGAAGGCGCGCGCCGTCTCGTCGCTTCCGAAGGCCGTGGTCGATCAGCTAGTGCACATAGTTGCGAGCCATCACGGTCAGTTCGAGTACGGCTCGATACGGCAGCCCCAAACGCTGGAAGCCCTCTTGGTTCACAGCGCGGACGTATTGGATGCGCGAATGGCTTCGTGGATGGAGCTTCTCGAGAGCGTCGGCCCCGATGGCTGGACGGACTTCAGTCGCATCTACGATCGCCAGCTCTACCGCGGATCCCAGGATTCCACGGCGCCCGCCTCTCATGGCGCTCGAAAGAAACGAAGACGCAGGCGAAAGGGAAAGGGGGAGCAGGAGAGCGCCTCGGAAAAGGATCCGGCCAAAACAGAGGCCAGACCCACTCGGAAGGACCAGGCTCGGGCGAAGGACACCCCTGCCTTTCGCCAAGAGACATCCAAAGGAGGTCGTCGCCAGCGTGGACCAACGAATCAAATCGGAGACAAGCAATCCCAGCGCAGGCCGAGACCCAAGAAGGAAGCAAGAGGCCCCAAGGATTCTTCGGGGCCAAAACCACGAGAAAAGAAGCCTACCCTCACCTTCAACCCCTTCGCGGGGCTGAAGGATCGAGTCGAGGACTCTCCTGCGCCCGCTACCGAAGGGGAAACGCGGGGCACGGAAATAAAGGGAAGCGAGCCCATGGCCCAAAAGGACCGGAGCTTGGGAACCGAAAAGCCCGGCGAGCCGAAAACCACAGACACGGTCCAGGCACAAGAAGGCGGCCAGCCGGCGCCCTCGAGTTCCGGGGGTACGGAAATGCCGTCTTCAGTCGCCTCCAGCGCCCCGGAAAGCTCGGATCAAAATGGATAGACCTCGTTTTTGCCCCCGGGCAAGGCAGAGTCTATACTCCGAATCATCACACCAGCATCGGGCCGTTCGGGTGTAGAGATGGAGAATAGCAAGCGGTTGGGGGACCGGCTGGTAGAGGCCGGCCTCATAACCAGGGAACATCTGCTAGAGGCTCTCGAGATTCAAAAGGGTCATGGCGGGAGACTGGGCGACGTCCTCCTCGAGAACGGCCTGGTCGCCGAGCAGGCACTCCTGCGCTTTCTCGCGGCCGAGTACAAGACCAGGTACGTCAGTGTCGAAAAGCTTTCGAAGGTGAAGATCCCCTCGGCTATCCTCGATCGCGTCCCAGTACAGATGGCCGAGAAGGCATGTGTGCTCCCCATTCTCTGGAATGAGCAGGCCGGGATTTTATCGGTGGTGATGGCCGAGCCCCAAAACATCGAGCTGATAGAGGAGATACGCCTAATCGCGGAGGCAAACGAGGTTGCGGCCTACATTGGCAGCCGGTCCGCGGTACTGGCCGGTGTACGCAAGCACTACTACGGAGATATCAGTGCCTTCGCCGACTTCTCGTCCCAAAACTATCGAACTCGCCAGGACGTTCGCAACCTGGCCGAGTACTACGAACATGCCCGTACTGGGATCAGCGAGCTGTCGGTACCGATGGAGACGAATCCCAGGGCACGCGAAACCTCCAGCACGACGAGAGCCGGACGCACCAACATCGGCCAAACAATAGAAGAGGTGCACGGGGCATCCCTGACGAGCGACAACGACTTCATAGAGACTCTAAACGTGCTTGTGGGGCTCCTCGAGCTGCCAAGGGGCAGCTACAAGGGGCACTCGGCCGCCGTCGCCAAGCTTACGAGGACCCTCTCGAAGAGAATGGGCCTGTCGGCGCGCGAGGTCAATCACAACATTATCGCTGCCTACCTCCACGACCTGGGCAAGAAAGCCACCAGGCACATCACTCTTCCAAAGATGGCCGATGAGCCGAAGTACGTCGAGGCGGCCAAGAGGTACTACCGGACACCGAGCCGCCTTTTCGAGGCGGTGCATCTGCCCGTGGAGGTCAACTCGATCCTCGCTAGACTCTACGAAGCCTGGGATGGCACAGGCGTACCGGGCGGAATCAGAGGCAACGAGATTCCTCTCGGCTCTCGCATCATCGCGGCTATCGACGCCTTCGAGGATCTGACTCGCGCTCCGATACAGGGCGTGGGAAAGCCGTTGAACCAGGACCTCGCCCTGGCCACCCTCACATCATATGCAGGGACGATGCTCGATCCCCAGATCGTCGAGTTGCTCCGGCAAGTGCTCACCGGCGATCTAATGAGACAAAAGCTTCTGGCCGACGGGCAGCACATCGTCGTGATCGAACCGGACGCCGAGAACTCTTCGCTTCTGGAGCTAAAGCTTACGCAAAAGGGCTACATCGTCTCCTTGGCGCGCGATGCCCAAGTAGCAATGCAGCTCATCCGCGGCGGAGCAGACCTAGTGATTAGCGAGACGTCTATTCCCGGCGACGATGGGTTCGCCATGATATCGAGCATAAAGGAGCAACCCTGGGGAAAGGACGTCCCCGTCATCTTCCTTACCTCCGACTCGGATTCGGATTCGGTGGAACGTGGTCTAGCGCTCGGAGCAATCGACTATGTGGTCAAGCCATACGCCGTCGAGGTCTTTCTGGCCAAGGTCCGCCGCCATATGGATGCTTCCCGCTCCAAGGGGAGCAAGGAAAGGATAATCCGCGGCAACCTCGAAGAGATGCCCCCAGTTGATATCCTCCGCGTACTCTCCGAGGCGGGCCGCAGCGGCCAGATTCAAATCAAGGGACGAAGAAAGGCCGGTGAGATCTTCCTCGAGAACGGACGTATCAGCCACGCCACCTTTGGCCGCGTGACCGGCGAAGAAGCTTTGGGCGTTCTTCTTGGCATACGAACCGGGGACTTCGCTTACAATTCCTCCGTCAACACCTCTGAATCGACAATCTCTGGCGATCTCGAACAGCTCATCGAACGCAGGCGGCAGCGGCAAGCGGGAGGCTGAGCAACAGGAGAGTTCGTTCCAATGCGAATAACCGGCATCTCACTGCTCGATGACAACTATGCGTGGATACTACGCCCGGAAGACGGCTCGGCATGCGCCGTGGTGGATCCTTCCGAGTGTGAGCCAATAAGGAACTATCTTTTGGGGGAGGGGCTTGCTCTGGGTTGGATCCTTGCAACGCATCATCATCAAGACCATGTAGGAGGCATCCCAGACCTTGCGGATGTTACCGGACGCCCCAGGGTCCTGTGCTCCCGAGCCGACGGCGAACGTCTCCCGGACGTCAACAAGTTCGTGGCAAACGGCGAGGAGATGATGGTAGCGGGCAGCAAGCTGACGGTCATGCTCGTCCCGGGACATACTAATGGCTCCGTGGCGTGGCATTTTCCCGACATCAAGGCCGTATTCACCGGAGATACTCTGTTCACCGGAGGATGCGGAAGGCTCTTCGAGGCCTCCGCGGAGAAGATGTATGACTCCCTTCTGAGGCTTCGCGCGCTGCCCGAGGAAACCCGGATCTATTGCGGACATGAGTACACGACAAAGAACCTGAAGTTCGCCCTAGAGGTGGAACCGAACAACACCAAGGCAA
This sequence comes from Deltaproteobacteria bacterium, assembly GCA_007128675.1. Classification (GTDB taxonomy): domain Bacteria; phylum Myxococcota; class Myxococcia; order SLRQ01; family SLRQ01; genus SKWY01. Next base: position 14,060 of record SKWY01000513.1, read on the forward strand.
GAGAGAGGCTTGGCAACGAGGAGCTTCGAAGAGCACAAGAGGAGCCGACAGTGCCAGCCCGTCTTGGGCTAGAGAAGCTGACCAATCCCTTCCTGAGAGCAGATGATCCGTCCCTCATGGATCGCCTTGGAACAAAGAGCCCTCTGGAGACCTTCAAGACGCTGCGAAAGATGCGAGACGCGTTCTAGGAGTTTCCAGGTACCCTGGCCGCTCTGGAACTCACAGCCAGTGAGCCGGACTGCCGGCAGCTTCGGGAGGAGGGCAGCTACAAGAGCACCGTAGCAGCTCCATGCGAAGACGAAGCAGGACAGCCCAAGGTGAACTAGTAGTAGCTCCACGCAAACACGAAGCAGGACAGCCAAATTGGCCCGCTACCTAGCGGTAGACTAAGCGCCGGGAGCCGGTTTCCGAGCCGTGTGGCGCACCCACGCCAGTGCGGAGCCCACGGATCGGAGACCGGACTGCCGGTCGCTTCGGGAGGAGGGCAGCTACAAGGGCATCAGGTAGCGGCTCCACGCGAAGAGTAAGCAGGACAGCCCAAGGTGAACCGGTCAGTCCACGGTGTTCTGGAAGAAAGGCAGCCCCATCTCTTCCGCAAGCCGCCTAACGGCTTCGATCTCGGTCGCACTGGGATGAGCCCCATCAACCAAAAGAGGCAGGACCCGCCGAATCCTCTTCTTTGGATAACGACGAGCCATTGGGATAAGGCGCTCTGGGGTGGCATCGGGCCCCGGGGCGACCAGAAGATCCGCGCCTGCCGGAAAGACGAGAGGGGGCTCGACGGTTCGTTCCGGCAGCCCAAAAAGGACCCTAGCCGATCTGCTGGTAACCTCTGCTACCTTGGAGATCGAGACATCCTTCTCGGCTGCGAGGGTCCCCGCCACTACCGGCACGAGCATGGGCTCGTTCCTAGATCCTCGGAATGGAGCCGGCGTCATGTAGGGACAGTCGGTCTCTATGAGAATCTTCTCCAGCGGAATAGCGCGCGCGATGGCACGAAGCCTACCTGCGTTGGCGAAGGTGAGTGCTCCCGAGAAACTGACGAACAGTCCAAGATCCATCGCCACCTCGGCAAGATCCATCGTCCCGGTGAAGCAATGGAGTTGTCCCGACGCAACGAGCGGCGCATGCTCTCGCAGAATGGAAACCGTGTCGTCCTCGGCCTCGCGGGTATGCACCACCACCGGTTTTTCGAGGGAGGCGGAGAGCTTTAGAAATCGAGCGAAGACATCACGTTGAACTTGTCTTGGCGAATGATCGTAGTGGTAATCGAGACCCGTCTCTCCTATGGCCACTACCTCCGGTAGCTCGGCCAAGCCGGCAATGGCATCGAACTCCAAGGCAGACATATCGCCGGAGTCATGAGGATGCACGCCCACAACGGCAAAGATATGTCCATGATGCTCGGAGGCCATTCGAACCGCGCTCTCGGAGGCTTCGAGTCCACAGCCGACGGCGATTAGTTGCGATACTCCCGCCCCGGCGGCACGATCGAGAAGTTCGTCCAAAGGCTCACGAAGGTGCCTGGGATCGAGGTGTGCGTGCGTGTCGATGAACATGCCTAATCGCGGGCGAGCAAGCGCCTCGAGAGGTCGGCAAGCTCGAGGCAGGAAGAGCTGGTCACCGTTTCCAGTGTCCTACGAGGCTGCTCACCCGACATTCCGGCCAAGGCTTCCAGCACATCCGCCCGAACGTCGGAATCCTCTCGCTCGTCACGAGCAATACCACACAGAAGGGGTTCAAAGCGCCTTGGCTCCAAGACCGCCAACGCCTTCAGAGCCGCTCCGCGGAAGAGATCGTCTTGGTCCTGGGCCATCTCTTCCAAGAGAGGAAGAGCCTCGTGAAGCTTCTCCTCGGCTGCTATCTCTATGGCAAGGCCACGATCATCGTCTCGCTTCCGTCTTGCGAGCCGCTCCATGATGTGCTCGGTGCCACGGGGATCACCGCACCCAATGAGAATGCCGGCGGCCTGTGTCCGCTCGAAGACGCCGGCGAAAGCCTTATCCATGACCTGCAGCGCATGCTCCCTTGCCCGAGCATCGCCGAGCATTCGAAGCCCCTCCAGCGCCGCATAGCGAAAGTGCCGATTACCGAGACCCTCGACCAATACGGAAAATGCCCGCGTATCCTTGCGCTCGGCAAGAGCTCGCGCCGCCGCAACACGTGTGGCGAGACCACCTGTCTCGGTCATTTCCGCTAGCTCATCGCTCGAGAAATCCTCGGCGTCGGGAAGATCGAGGCGCCGAGGAAGACGGTGACTACCTGTCAGGAATGGAAATAGCATGAGAAACCTAGAATCGGGCCCGTTAGCTCACCGGAGTTCCGGGGGGCACTTCATCTGGAACCTCCACCAGCCTAAGGTCCTTCCCACCACCACTAGCGGCCAGAATCATGCCTTGACTGACGATTCCTCGAAGCTTCCTTGGCTCCAGATTTACAAGAACGACTACCGTCCTGCCGGGAAGCTCCTCCGGGGAGTAGGCCTCCGCAATGCCGGCTACCACGGTGCGCGGCTGCTCCTCTCCAACATCGACCAGTAGCTCCAGCAGTCGATCGGCCTTCTTTACCCTCTTCGCCTCGAGAACGCGGCCCGCCTTCATCGAAAGAGCGGCGAAATGCTCATAGTCCACGGTGGCCACATCCTTCTTCTCCCCGCTTTTCGCATCCATATCCGGCTGGCCGGATTCTCTTGGGGCTTCCTTCACAGTTTTCTTCGAGGCTGTCGAGAGCGAAGCGGCCGCCCCCGAGCCGCGGCTAAGCAGCGCCTCCACCTGCTCCTTGGCGACCCTTTCGACGAGGGGACGAGCGGAGCCGATTCTTCGTTCGGAGATATCGAAGGCGGCCTCGTCCCAGGATCTACCCCGGGTTCCCAAAATCTCGTGGATAGTAGACGAAAGGCCAGGGACCACGGGCTCGAGCGCAACCGCCAGCAAGCCCGCGATGTTTACGCATTCGGTAACGCACCCTCTAGCCGCTTCGACATCGGTCTTCACGGACTTCCAAGGAGCCTGCTCCTGGAAGTAGACATTTCCAAGGTCGGCAAGCTCGTTTATCGAACGAATCGCCTTTCGAAACTCGAGGGACTCGTAGTGTTTCTTGATTGTATCCATCAAGGCGAGTGCCCTGGCATGCAGGGAGGCATCACTGGGGCGCCCCACGGTGCCGTCCAGTCGACTACCGACGAAGCTGATCGACCGGTGGCAGAGGTTCGCTATGTTGTTTACGAGTTCGCTGTTGATTCGATGGCGAAAGTCATCGAAGTTGAGGTCGAGATCGTCGGGCCGAGCGGAAAGATTTCCAGCGTAGTAGTAACGCAGCCAGGTGGGATCCAGATAATCCAAGTACTCTCGGGCATTGATGAAGGTCCCTCGAGTCTTGCTCATCTTCTCGCCGTTTATGCTGAGCATCCCGTGAACCACTACCTTCGAGGGAAGGGCGAGCCCGGCACCTTCGAGAACAGCGGGCCAAAAGAGGGTATGGAAGTAGACGATATCCTTGCCGATGAAATGAATGATTCTAGCGCCGGGACGGCTCCAGAACTCTTCCACGGTTCGGCCGTTCTGCTTGGCCCATCTCTCGGTCGAGCTGATGTAACCTATGGGCGCGTCGAGCCAGACATAGAAGAACTTGCCGGGTCTATCGGGAACCTCGAAGCCGAAGTATGGCCCATCGCGAGTCACGCACCAGGGACGAAGGCCGTCACGGAGCCAACCTTCGACGAAGTTGCGAATCTCGGGCTGCAAAGCGCCGCCAGTCGTCCAGCCCTTCAAGAAATCCGTGAAGTCCTCCAAGCGGACGAAAAGATGGGAGGATGTCTTCCGTGCGGGGGGCCGGCCACATAGCGCGCAGACGGCGCCCTCGAGGCCCGTCGGGTCATAGGTGGCATTACAACGCTCGCATACGTCGCCGTACTGATCGGTAGCGGAACACTTCGGACAGGTGCCCTTGACGAATCGGTCCGGAAGAAACCGCGCATCCTCCTCGCAGTAGAGCTGCTCCACGGAGCGCTCCTCGATGTGGCCACCTTCTCGCAATGCATCGTAGATCCGGTAAGCCCAGCGGCGGTTCTCTTCCGAGTGAGTCGTGTAGAAGATGTCGAAGTCGACATCGAAGGCCGCAAAGTCCCTCTCATGCTCCAACTGATAGCGCGCTATGAAGTCCTCGGGCTTCATCCCCTGGCGCCGGGCATTGATCTCTATGGGAGTGCCGTGAGTATCGTCGGCGCAAACATAGATGGCTTCCCGGCCCGTCAGCTTCAGAAACCGGACGTATATATCCGTCTGGATGTACTCCACCAAGTGACCTAGGTGGATACTGCCGTTGGCATACGGCAGTGCCGCGGTCACCAGCACCGTCTCGCATTTGCTGTCTGATGTCATGGAGGGACACGAGTATCCCGGGGGCCCTGCGAGTGCAACCTTTCGGCGTATGGGAACGAAAGGCTACAGACGACGAGTCGTCATCGATATGTGGGTCAGATCACCTTCGATCGCGGAAAAATCGATGTCCCCGGCTTGAAGGCTCGCTTCATCGGGATGGACGCCCATGTAGAAGAGCCCAAGGAACCAGTGGTTTCTCTGGGTGCCTTCTGGGATGAGGTATCCCTGATCCGACGCCCGTGGCGCATGGGCCGGCAAGGTCGGAAGCTGGAAGCTTCGCACGCCCCCCGGGGAGTACACGACCCAGAAGGGCTCCTCTTCCGATCTCCAAGCCCCGCTCGGAGGAGGAGTAAACCTATGCAGGATGGACTTGGCGACATGATAGTCGGAGGGACTATTCGAGTTCGCCACGTCCGGCCATGAGAAGACTCGGTTGTTCGTCGCTGCCGCTCCCGGAGTGCTGAAGAAGTCATCGAAGAGCCTGGCGCTCGTGCGGCCCGTCGTAGCTCTGTCCAGCACCGCGGAGGTCCCCTCGCCCACGACCATGGTCAGTGCCATGGCGAGGTGATCGATGCCGGCGAAGTAGCCATCGGGCTCCGAAGTCGTGAGGGTTCCGGAAAGGCTGCTGGCGGGTGACTGGACCTCCACTCCCTGCAAGAAGAGACGGCCCGTGCCGTTCTCGGCGTCTAGATCACCTATCGATAGGAGCCAAAGCTCTCCCTGTGGCGCGTTGACCGCCTGGACAGGCATGGTCGGCACAAGATCCGCACTAAGCTCCAGCTCGACGTTGGGTTGATTCTCGTCGGTTGGAATGTCGAGACCGATGCCCACCTGCTGGAACGAAATGGCGCTGATGAGCGCGACCTCGTCATCACCGATGCTGATGGCGTCGATGAGATTGAGCTCGCCCTGCAAGACGGGCACATCCATGAAGTCTCCGCGCAAGGGCGTGAGCTGCCAATCCGCCGGCGCCGCGCGAAGGTCGCAGCCAAGGTGGAACTGGTCGGGGAAATGGATATTGCCCGGGATTGCGAGCTGTTCGCCGTCGGCGAGACACAGATTACCGGAGACGTCGACCAGCTTGTTGGCTTCTAGAACATTCATGAAGTTGAAGCTCGAGAGCGCCGTGATGTCCAGGCTCTCCATCGCGAGGGACATCGCTATCTCTCCAGTCTCGTTCACATGGTAGGGCGGCGTGACCGTGCCCGTGATCAGCACTCGATCCGGCGGAGGCGGAAGGCTCTCCAACATCAGAACCACATCCGAAGTATCGAAGCCCACCACCGAGCCATACGCGCGTCCTTCGGCGCCAGCGGTAATCATCAAGGATGGATCATCGAGCACATCCCCAAGGTCGGTGAACAAAGCGTAGCCGTCCTCGTCGGTGAGTGACTCGTTCGAAACATCTCCATCCTCGCCCGCTAGGAAAGACTCGTAGTCGCTGAAGAAGGCCTGCTCATCCACCGCATCTCCAACCATCACGAAAGCCCCGGATATGGGCTCACCAAGCTCATCGACAGCACGGACTCGCAGGTTGCCGCCTCGAGGAATGCATCCTCCCGTGCCTCCATTGTGGTGAGCCGAGGGAGGAACAACGCTCAATGTCACCGGAGCCATCGAGACCTGCGCACCGCAGACCCAGTCTCCATCGTAGGTTGCGGCAGCGCTGATCTCGTAATCACCGGTCAAGTCCGGCGCCTCGATGATGGCCCAATAGACTCCCGGCTGGGCGGTCGACTCCTCCACGGAATCGAGAACCTGCACATCGCCCGTCTCCAGCGCGACATCCGCGCCGGATACCAGCTGCCCATCGATATCCCGCACCTCGATATGAACCACCGCCAGCCCCTCGACGCCGGCGACAAGACAAGTAGAGCCAAGAGAAACGAAGCTCTCAAAGTCACAGCAAGTCCCTACCGAGAGGTCGGTTTCGCAGCCCGTCTCGGGGTTGCCGTCACAGTCCTCGAAGCCATCGAGGCAAGTGTAGCCACAGGAGCCGGTATCGCCATCCTCGCAGAAGCCCACCGCGTTGGGCGGATCCTCGCAGGCCGCATCGCAGGCTCCACAGAGAAGATCGGAGTCCAAGGACTGCTCGCAGCCCGAAGACGGATCGCCATCACAATCACCGAAACCTGGTAGGCATACATAGGAGCAGCCTTCCGGCAGGCACACGGCCTCGGCATTGGCCGGCGCCGCGCAGGTGACGCCGCAGTCCCCGCAGTTGTCGATTGTGTCCAAGGGAACGCAGCCGTCTCCACAATCAGCCTGGCCGGGCGGGCAGCCTGATGGACAGGCGCCCTCATCGGTGAGCTCCGCCTCGCAACCGGTCGCCGGATCGCCATCGCAGTTACCGAAGCCTACGTGACACTCGAAAGAGCATCCACCGGGAAGACAGACCGGATCGGCGTTTGCTGGGGCTATGCATTCATCATGGCAATCTAGACAGTGATCGACGGTGCCTAGTTCGACGCATCCAGCGGTGCCGCAGTCGACCTCTCCATCTGGACACTCACGTGCCGGGCACTCCCCGTCCTCCAGCTCCGTCTCACACCCAGTAGAAAGATCTCCATCGCAGCTTCCCCAGCCCGCGTCACAGGTAAAGGTGCACCCTTCGGGCTCACACTCGCTCGTGGAGTTGGGAGCGACCAAGCACTCATCACCACAAGCGAGGCAGTTATCCAGAGTGCCAAGCTCCGTCTCGCAGCCGGTCTCATCGTCCTCGTCACAGCTCGCGAAGCCGTCGATGCAAGCCCAGCCGCAGCTTCCGTTGCAATACGGCTCGGCATTCTCTGGAGCGGTGCATTCATCATGACACGTGGAGCAATGCTCCAGGCTTCCAAGCACAACGCAGCCTGTCTCCTCCCCGCAGTAGATCTGCCCGTCGGGGCAAGCCTCTTCGTCGATGAACTCGACCTCGGCGGTTGCGTCGAGTTCGACTCCGTTCGCCGTGGCGGAGATAGTGGTGATCCCCTCCACCGTGGACTCGATACCGCCCCGGGCAATCCCCTGCTCGTCGGTGCTGGTCGGTGGCTGGATTAGGATATCGTGGCCGCCGCGGCTGCTGGAAAGCTCAACCTCCACGCCCTGGATGGGCAGCCCTTCCTCATCGAGCACCGTGACAGTAACCTCGGAAGAGTCGTTACCCCGAACGGATACGGGGCTCTCGGCCTCGATAAGCGAGCGGGAAGCGCTTACCTCCTGCTCCTCCGGCTCGACATCACCGCAGTTGCATCCAGAAAGCATCAAGAAAAGAACGAAAGCGAACGAATAACGAGATGACCTGAGCATTATCTACCCTCCAAAAGAAGGACAGGTTACCAGGACAAGCCGCTCGGGTCACCCGATTATGATTCCCGGCCCGAATCGTCGGGTATCTCCTCGATCGAGGACGGTCATGCGGCTTCACGACCGTGCGCGGCCCGAGAGAGACAGATAGGATTATGCCTACTGTAATCAAATAGGATCAGCGGCCGCCCATCTCTATCTGCTCCTGGAGTCAGTCAGGCAGATACTAAAGTATACTTATCCGCTGGCAAACCGCAGATTGGGCACGCATTGGCCGGCTTACCTATCTCAAGGTGGCCACAGACCGGGCAAAGAAAAACTTCCGAGTCATCGAGATCCTTTCCCTCCTTGACTTTGGAAATCGCCTGTTCAAACAGCTCTGCATGAACCTTCTCCGCCTCCAGCGCCCAGCCGAGCGGTTTCTTTGCTCTGTGTCCTTCAGCCTTCGCTTGTTCGACCATGGGGGGATACATATCGCTGTACTCGTGGACCTCCCCACTCAAGGCGGCCTCGAGGTTTTCTAGCGTGCTCTTGATGCCTTCCATATCACGCAGATGATAGCGAGCATGGATAGCTTCGGCCTCGGCCGTCGCCCGAAACAGCCTGGATATTACAGGAAAACCTTCCTTCTCGGCCTTCTCGGCGAAAGCCGTGTACTTACGATTGGCCTGGCTTTCGCCGGCGAATGCGACCTTGAGATTCTCGGTAGTCTTGCTCATGGTGATACTCCTTTAAGAGTTTGTGTGGGGAATGAAGCTTACGAAATTGGTCTCGAGCATCGCCAGCAGGCAAGGCATCTTGATATGAACCGTTATCTTTCAGAAAGGATGGCGTAGGGGAACCGTTTCGCCCAAAAACCCAACAAGCTATCGATACCCTCGAGACTCGAGCGTTGAGTCGAGATTCATGTACCAGGTGAGTTCGGCTTCTGGATCGCATCTCCAAGGTTCCCGTTGGGGCACATTCTCTTGGTCATCATCGCGCCCGCCGCCGCTGTCCTGCTGGCTTGGCCTCGTCATGGCTCTGCCGGTTTCATCCACGCATTCACCTGCCTCGCACACGCCTCCGAGAGGACAATC
>SKWY01000538.1 GCA_007128675.1 Deltaproteobacteria bacterium
CAACGTCATCACCATCGATGTGCCCACCCGCTACTATCTGAAAACCCGGGACGACGCCCGAGTCCATCTGGCTGGGCCGCATATAGAAGAAGTCGGCCTGGAGGATTTCTCCATCGGAAACCTGGAGCATCCGGAGCACGAATCCACAAGCGGGTGGGGTCTAGAGGACTACAACGTGCAAGGGACGCACGCCCACGATGTTCATGGCTCCTACGCGATACGCCTCACAAGAGCACGAAACTCCTGGGTCAGGCGGGTGCACACATATCGACCTTCTCAGAACAGCCGCAATGCTCATGTGCTCTCCAACGCTTTCCACGCCTCGAACTCGGTTGCGGTCACCGTGAGAGACTGCCACTTCCAGCGGGCCCTATATGCGGGTGGGGGCGGAAACGCCTACATGCTTCGGATTACGAACTCCCAGGAGATTCTCGTCAAGGACTCCGTCGTCGGTTACAACCGGCATGGCCTAGTCTTCTCCCACATGCAGGCATCAGGCAATGTCATTCGTGGAGGTAGGGCCGAGCACACTCGATGGCGCGCAATCGGGGGCAACGCGGGAAGCAGTGGAAGCGATCACCACATGTGGCTTAGCCAGTCCAATCTCGTGGACGGCACGCAGCTCAACCACGATTACTTCGCCGCCTACTATCGCCACACCTGGGGTAGCAATCACGGGCAAACGGCGGTGCATTCCGTATTCTGGAACCTGGAGGGGCTCGAGTACTACAGCGGCGTGGACCATATCGTGAACACTCAACAGGCTCGTTACGGATATGCGATTGGGACCAGAGGTCCAGCCAACCGTATCTCCACGGCGGGGGTGTCTTCCTTTTCCGGCGAGGCTCATCGCACGGACCCCGTGGACCACGTTGAAGGAGAGGGGCAGGGCGCATCCTTGGAGCCCTCATCTCTTTTCGATGACCAGCTACGGCGCCGCCTAGCTCTTCCTGTACCGGATGGACGCGCCTCGGCTCCCGTAATCAGGCCGCACGGCGGTACATACCATGAACCGAGAACTGTTCACATGACAACGGAGCTTGCGAACGCCGAGATTTTCTACACGCTGAACGGGACTAGTCCAACACGGCATTCCACGCGATACGAGGGCCCCTTCGAGCTTGATGATGACGTCAACCTTCGGGCCGTGGTTGTCGCCGATGACCTAGCCGATAGCCGCATAGTGTCTGCAAGCTTTCGTTTTTCCGTCGCGAGCTGCCTAACTGTCGCCGATGAATGGCAAAGCACTCCCATCTCTTCTCAAGAAGGCACCTTTGAGGTGCTCTTCGAGGCTACCCCAGATGCTTCGATCATGAACTCCGTCATGGGTCTCTCTCATGGTCACGCTACGCGGTATCAGGATCTCGCGGCAATCGCGAGGTTCAGTCCGGAGGGAGAGATCGACGCAAGAAACGGTGATGCTTACGAGGCGCTCTCTTCCGTTGCTTACGAGCCCGATGCCACCTACTTCTTTCGCATGGTCGTCGACATTCCCTCTGGCACATACGACGTGTATGTGCGGCCCGAGACCAGCGAAAGCGAAATCCCCGTGGCCACGCACTTCGCGTTTCGAACGGAGCAAGTCGGCGCCTATCGTCTAGACCGCTTCTCCAGCTTCGCTGCCGTTGGACAGAACTTCATTTGTGGACTCCTGGTTCCATCCGATTGGCCCGACGAGCCGGTGGAGTCTCCTCCCGATCCCGACAATGGCGACGAGCCGGACCCGGACCCGGATCCAGATCCAGGCAACGGCGACGATCCGGGACCTGATCCGGAGCCAGGTAATGGCGATGAAGAGGAGCCAGACGCCGATTCGGCCAACGAGGGCCAACACCAGAGTGGCCACTGTGGCTGCCTTGCTTCCAGCTCCTCCAAGCCCCCATGGGCCTTGGTCTTCGCGCTTTTCATATTGATGTGTTGGCGTGGAACGAGAAGCAGGGAGGCATTGCTCGGCCGTGCATCATCGCGACCTGCCACTTTGTGAACACGAGCGCGGTATGGACATTTATTGTTGACGTCCAAGTTCGTGGCCGCGAGGGCCGCTGAATCGCGGTCGTCTCCCGAGGCGCTCGGCAAGAGATCTTGAGGCATTTCGATGACCTGGAGAGGCGCACCGAGGGAATCGGCCGTTTGACGAACTGCTAGGGCTGTCGATGGGAAAGGCGCAAGGAAATCTGGAGCCGACGCCTAAGCTCATCTCCGCCGAACAGCCCATCTGGGCCTTCGGTAGCCGTGACCTCTCTCATAGGAGTATCCAAGAGGTTTATCACTCCTATATCAAGGCGAGCCATGAATTGGCCTAGCTCGCGCGTATAGCCGATGGTGGAGTTCACCAGCAGCCTCGGCTGCATCATCTCCGAGACGAAGGGGTCCAGATGAGAGCGTGGGTTCGAGACCCAGCTCACGTACTCGGATTTCCATTGAGCGTCCACGCCGAAGGTTGGGCCAAGAAGCCTTCCAAGCCGTAGGGATCCGGTGATCTGCCGGTTAGGCGTCCATATAGGTGTCAGCTTTCGCTCGGATGACCAAAGACTGGAGTGTGCATAGCCAAGGCTGGCACGAAGCCATGGGAGGCTACTGGAATGAAAGCTCGCCGTCCACTCGCCGCCCCAGCCGAAGTTGTCTCTTCCTTCGTTTACATGAATGACCTCGGCGTCCTCGCGAATCATCGGCATGCCGCCGATGCCCTGCTCCACGACTGGTCCATAAACCATTAGCATGATCATGTTCGAGATATGCACGCCATATAAATCGACCTCGGTGGAGATTTGATCGTTCAGCCAGCGAGCTCGCCATGCTAGCTCCACCTGTGAGGTTCTAGAGTGTTTCAGGTCGGGGTTGCCAATTCCTGTTGCCATGAGGAAGGCGACTCTTCGTTGCAGTTCGGCCGGGGCATTGGTGTCTGTGTCTGTTAGAAGGTGTCCGTGCGTTTCGGCGAAGCTCGGCTTGCGGAAGGCCATTCCAAAGGAGGTTCTGAAGACGTGATCTGTTAGAGGGCTCCAGACGAGAGCGGCTCTGGGGGAGATGCCCGGCTCCACATTGACGCTGACCGCGTCCCCACGTAGGCCGAGAGTGAGGTGCAGGTTTTCCAATATGGACCACTCATGTTGCAGGAAAGAGCCGATTCTAACTTCCAGAAGATCGATTGGAACGCAGTCGTCTTGCTCGAATGAGTCCATGGTGATGTTGGGGGGACATGTCACCAGGTAAGACATTCCGCTGTGGTGCAGCAATCGGAGTTCCCCTCCCGCGGTCAGTCTGTGGGTATCGGCTGGCAGCCAGTGGCGCTGCCCCCAGATGCCTCCCGCGGAGAGAGGATAGTCGTAGAAGACGTCTCGAACGAGATCTATCGGCTCCTGTTCTCCACCAGGATTGTAGATGAGACGCATGTCGACGTCGTAGAGCATCCTCGTGCGTTCGATCACGGCGTTGATCTCGGATCGATCGGTGCGCAGCCCCGCTCGAAGATAGGGCCAGCGTACATTCAAAGGGCCTCTTCCAAGGCCTGTGTATATAGTGCCGCTGGTCGATTGGTCTCCCGCTTCGAGGCGAAGGTCCCCCACCGCTGTTGAGCGCTTTGCGACCAGGCGTCCCCGAAGCTTCTCGAAGGTAGGTTCATCGGGATGCTCGTCACGGGCCGACTGTTGCCAACCTGCTTCGGCGCGAATTCCCCAGTCACCGAGCGAGCCCTCGGCGTAAGCGCTGGCGCCTCTCGGGTGACGTTCGCTCGAGCGTAGCGCTACTCCCTTTCCCAACGTCTGCTCGAGGTCCGCCGTACGAGTCACGATGTTTACGACTCCTTGAAAGGCGTTGGCCCCATAGAGAGTGGATCCAGGTCCTCGAAGAATCTCTACTCGCTCTATGTCATCTACGTCGATTGGGATTAGGGCGGGCAGCACGGTGCCGAAAAGCGGGAGGGTAACGTCTCGGCCGTCTACGAGAAAGAGCAAGAGGTCACTCTGCCAGCGTGTACCCGCTCGCAACCCAACCAACGATTGAGCCTCGGTGTAATGAGTGATCTTGGCGCCGGGTACGAGACGTAGAATGTCTTCTATGGTCTGGTGCCCTGTGGCGAGGATTTCCTCGCGGGTTATGACCGTGATCGACGAAGGGCTCAGCTCTCGGGGTTGCTCGTGTCTCGTGGCAATCGTGACTACATCCTCTGCTTCCAGAAAAGCGAAGATGTCCTCGATATCGAGGTCCATGCTCTCTTCATCCAGCTCCAATGGCTGCTCCAGTCCATCCATCGCGTGCAAGGGTGTGAGCCAAAGAGCGATGAGGAGAAGATGTAGAGCCTTGGTCAGCACAGTCCCCATGTGTACGTCCAGGCGGCTAGAGGTTCTTGAACATTGCCGATACTTTCCGGTGCGATCTATCCAGAGAGATCGCATTTGTCCCGAGCCAAGAATAGTGCCCCTTCAACCTGGGGTGCAAGCCGCCATGCGGCCCAACCGACATCGCAAGAGGGCTCCCCCATGGTGACGGTGGACATATGCCGGCGAAAAAGAGCTCTTTCTTGCCCTTATGAACCGACACCATGACGGAGTGGGGGTTGGAGCTAGTACGGCGCATGTCCGGACACCCACGACTAGAGCCATCCGCCTTCCTTGGCTCGAATGGTAAAAGGGGAAAGGGATCTGTTGGGGCTCGACGAAAGAATGGTGCTTCTTTGGCGTGAGGCGCAAATCCCTGTTTTCCCGGTGTTGTTTACCACCCTACGATGAGTTTGCCTTCTTCCACCGCGACACCTCCGCGCGGGCAACCGCCCGCTCGAACATGCAGGAGGAGTTTTCGTCTAGCTCGTCTATGTCGCGCTCCAGCAGCACTCTGGTCATTGGTGCTATCTGCGTGCCGTATAACTCCATGCAGTCCCTTGGATAGATTCCGGGCCACGAGTAGCAGGACAGTGCTACTCGTCGATTCGTGGTGTCGATTCGCGGGTCGATACGGTCGTAGGCGGGATCGTCGGGATGGAAGATCCACTGATCCAGACTTCCTTCGGGAACCCCTTCAATGCCCTTTACTTGTGGCGGGTCGGTGCTGAAGTCATAGGGATCCACGGAGAGGTCGACCATTACGGCTTTTTGCGGCAATGCTTCCAGCCATGGATTGGGGATTACCGGTGAAGTGGGATCAGGGCGCTGCGTCGCGTCGATGAGAAGATCCGTGGCCCCTAGCCTATCGAGCATGTAGCTCTCGATGCCCGTTAGATCGTAGTCGATTACCGTGACCTCCACTCCGGGGACGGATCTGGCAACCATGCTCTCTCGAAGCTTCGGATCGCCGTAGCGCGTGGCCGCGGTTATCGCATGGCTGCCCACAGCTCCGGCGCCAAGAACAGTTGCACGAATCGGCCGTCGGCCCGGATCCTCGAAGCAAGGATGGAGCTTTGCGATCTCCTTGAACGCCTCGCGCACCCCGTTCCAGCCTACCGACTGAAGGTTCTCGACGAAGCGGCGGCCTCTATCGTCGACGAGGCCGTCGAGGCTCACACCATGAACACCAAGCTTCAAGAGCTTCTCGACGCGGCCGGGGCGGGTCGGGAAGTGGAGCATCGACAAGAGAATGCCGCCCTTGGGAAGGCGCTCGAAGACGTTCTCGGATGGACAGCGGAGGACCACGACGAGTTCCTGGGAGAGGCAAGAGTCATAGTCGGCGAAGCGGACCTTTGGGGAAGCGTTTCGATACTCCTGCTCGGCTATGCCCATGCCGGAGCCGTATCCATGCTCCAGCACAATCTCGCTTGCGCCGTCTTCATCGAGGCGGGTAATGAACTCAGGAAGGAAGTCCCGGCGCTCGCCAGGCTCCTTGTGCATCAGGGGTAGGCCGACTGTTCGCATGGCGTGGGACCATACGCGAAGCGATATTCCTAGCTCAACCCTTTGCCTCAAAACGCCTTCTTTGAAGCAGAAGCAGCAATGCGAGGACGAAGAAGAGAGAGAACGTCTTGGGGCGCTCCAAGGTAGAGCAGCCACAGCCCGCCTCCATTGAGAGGGACTCGAGGCGGATTACCGTTAGTGGCTCTGAACGCGCGGTTTCCCCCTCGGTATCCTCGGCGATAGCGACGATGACCAGCTCACCCGGCTTCCAGTGTGTAATGTCGAGCCCAATCGTCCAGGGTTCTTCGTGGAGGGTATGAGTGGTATCCTCGTTGACTTCGAAGGTGATGCCCACCACATCGAAGTCACCGGCTGCCTCCGCCACGACCCAGAGCGTGCGTTCCGTGATCTCGGTTCCCTGTTCGGGGGAGACTATCTTTACCGACAAATAAGCATCGTCTTCATCCTCGTCCGGTTCCTCGAGGTGAACCCACACGGCATCGCTCACTCCAACGGTGCCTAGGCTGTTGGTGGCCCGGGCAATCAGTCGTCGGCCGCCCTCCTCCAATCCTTCGGTGTCCCAGTCGTGCTCGTAAGGTTCGGTATCCGAGCTTGAGACCACATCGCCATCGACCAGAAACTCGACTAGGGCGATCCCGGCGTCGTCGCTCGCCTCCGCAAGCATGTAAACCGTGCCGGAGACGACATCGCCATATCTCGGTTCCACGAGCCGCACTTCCGGCATGGTCTCTTCTTCGTCTTGACGACTGACAGTTACGAGCGCGGTTCCGGACACGCCCTCCGCGCTGGCGGTGACGTCGAAAGGTCCGCCCTCGCTCTCGCCGGCTGTAAACAGCCCCGAAGAGTCGATGGTGCCGCCTCCGGATACGCTCCAATCGATGCCTCCCGAGGGAGATGCCGAAGCGCCGAACTGATCCTCGACCTGCGCGTCGAACTGCCGCGTTTGACCCACCCGCACCGTAGCCGAAGAGGGTGATACGAAAATTGCCGTGACGGTGGATAAGACCGTTACCTCGACAAGGCTGGTGACGCTCTGACCTGAGGAGTCGGTCACGGTAGCGGTGATGGTGTAGCTGCCTGCTTGCGTAAAGGTGGCCGTGGAGTCCTTGGCGCCGTTCGTGCTGTTGGGGCTGAAGGTCACCGGTCCCGGCCCGCTCGCGCTCCAAGTGTATACGAGGCCGCCTTCCCCATCATCGTGGCTTGCCAGCACCGAGAGCGATGTAGTGGTGCCATCTACAGGGTTCGGATTGGCGCTTGCGCTTTGCACGATGAGAGGAGGGTCCGGATCGGGGTCGGGATCGCTTGATGTCACGCTCACGGAAGCTGTGCCCGATGCGCCCTCCGCGCTGGCGGTCACCTCGAAAGGTCCGCCCTCGCTCTCGCCCGCTGTAAACAGCCCCGAAGAGTCGATGGTGCCGCCTCCGGATACGCTCCAGTCTATGCCTCCCGAGAAAGAGAACGAATCGCCGAACTGATCCTCTACCTGTGCGTCGAACTGCCGCGTTTGACCCACCCGCACCGTAGCCGAAGAGGGTGATACGGTAATTGCCGTGACGGTGGATACGACTGTTACCTCGACAAGGCTGGTGAC
>SKWY01000487.1 GCA_007128675.1 Deltaproteobacteria bacterium
AAGCTCCTGCTTTTCTCGGCCGTCCTAACCGCCTCCTTGCCGGTGCTGGGCAGGAGTGTCCTGGGAGGGGGAGTAGAGCTGGTCAGGGCCGGTTCGATGGCGCCAATCATGGCCGCCGGCATCGGCATCACCCTCATACTCGCGCTACCCATGCTGGCTCTAGGAGCCATTGGGCCACTGCTCTTGCATCAGGCAGTGGAAAGGCGGGAGCAAGCCGGCCCCATGGCCGGCAGGATCTACGCGCTAGGGAGCATTGGGAGCCTGGTCGGCACGTATGGCGCCGGTCTAGTCCTGGTGCCCTGGCTGGGCGTCAGCCGCACGCTCTGGCTCTGCGCCTCGGTGCTTGCTCTTGCGGGAGCCCTCGGCCTTGGGCGAAGGCTCCTCGGTGTCTCTGTAGCAGCGGTGGTGGCAGCGACGCTGTTCTTGGCTCTTGGCGCGTTGGACACTTCCTTGCCACTCGAACCCGGGCAGAAGCTGCTTCACCACAAGGAGTCCGCACTCAACCATGTTCGTGTCGTCGAGGAGGACAAAGTGCGTCGCCTCTACCTGAACGATGGTTACGCCGTTCAGTCCGAGTATCGACTAGATGGCTCCTTGCCTCTCTACGACGTATGGCTCTGGTACGCAGCCGCGCCGGTGTTTACGACTACGGGCAAGCCGGACAAGGTGCTTCTCCTTGGACTCGGTGGCGGCACCGGCGCCAGTATGCTGGAGAGGATATTCCCGGGAGTCCGAATCACCGGGGTTGAGCTAGATAACGAGGTAGTCGAGGCCGGCCGCCGATTCATGGACCTTTCGGACGATGTACGCGTCGTCATCGACGATGCCAGAGCCTTTGTCCATAGGGACCAGGAGTCCTACGATATCATCATCCTGGACGCCTTCGACTTTCCCTATGTGCCCTTTCAGCTCGTTACAAAGGAGTTCTTTCGTGCACTGGAAGCGCGGCTTGCGGAAGGCGGAGCGTTGATGGTGAACGTGGGTCGGTATGGAGACAGACACGATGTCGTGGATGCGGTGGCCAGGACCATGAGCCAGGTTTTTCCAGTCGTCAGGGGATCGGATGTCGACAATCTCGTCAACACTATTCTCGTTGCGACTCGCCACGATTCAGCGCTGGATGCCGGTATAGACGCTCTCGATCTAGACTTTGCGATCGCCACTCGCTTTCGTGTCGTCGGCGCCGCGAGAGTGTGGAGCCCAGATGAAAGCGCGCCGATCCTCACCGATGATAGGGCTCCCGTCGAGCTTCTCACCGACCGAATAGTGCTCCACAGCCTCCTCGGCATCGGAAACCGATGAGGACGAGGCTCGAACCTGGGTTACTGCTAATCGTCTGCCTCTGTATCGGACACGGAGCCAGTCAAGGGATGAGAGACCTTGGCATACCTATCCGACTTGGCCGCCGCCCTTACCGCTTTCACCACGTCCGGCACGGCGGTGTTGTTTGCCCGGTTGATGACCCAGCGCGGAAGCCCACCGCCCGGGTCGGTATATACGTAGTACTCCGCCTGTGTAGCCTTGCCTCCGTCCACCGGTCGAAGAAGCCAATGTCCCCTAGTAACCTCCACCCTTACCCCCACTGATTCGGAAGGTGCGTACTCGTTTGCCGGTTCCCATTCATACTTGAGGGTACCGTCGGGCAGCCTGGAGGCCGTCAGCTTGATGCAGTAGTCACGCCGGCTGACTATGGGCGCATTAATCACCGTGTACATCCAGGTCGAGTTGCCCTCTCGTTTCACCACACGGGCCACCTCTGTATAGGGCATAGTTTCGGTATAGGAGTCTATGTCGTCCAGGGCGGCGAGGATCCTGCCCGGAGGGGCATCGATGCGAGCGATAGCCTTGACCTCACGGACATCCGATCCCTCGACGTCCCTAGCGAAAACCTGGATGCCTTCAGTACTGGCCACACGCTTCCAGGAAGCATCGTCCGCCAGCATGAGACCAGGCAGGAGAAACAAAGGCATGGCGAGCGCAGCGAGGGTTCGCTTACAGGGCATGAGAGCACCAAAAAGTTCGTTTGCGGCAGAAGAGCACCCGAGCAGCGGCATACGCTCCAGCCCGTATATGAATCTTATGACGATATGTCAGCGCCAGTCGCCGTGGCAAGAACAGGCTGCTCCTGGTCCTGGACGATTTCTCGAGTCCATCCGCACCGACGAATCGAGAGCCAAAAAGCTTCAACTCCCTCGACGAATTCCTCCGAAACGTAGGGCGCATGACCTGGGTTATCGGAAGGAGGAAACGGAGAGTCATCAACGGAGCCCTACCCTCGAGACTGTCCGGTCCCATCGACATAGGCCCCCGGTAGGAAGGCAACCAGAACGTCATGCGGGAGTCAACTCGATGCCGCGCTCGATCGCCAGCGCAAGGGTGAACCCCAACTTTGAGATGAGCAAGTATGCCTCCATGGGGGTCTGCAGCCTGGCGCTTCTAGCCGTGGGAGCAATCAAATGCCGCACGCAAGCTCCAATTGCGAGTAGCGCGGCCAGAACCAGAATGCACGGAAACACCGGGCCGACCGCGGCTGCTCTAGCGACGAACAGCAAAGAGGCGGCCGCTATCGTTACCAGGCCAATTGGGATCACCGTCGCCAGCCGCCAACCTAGAACCTTGGAGTAAGTGGGGTACTCGGTCTCATCCTCTGGCAAACGTACCTTTCGCGAGATCTCCCAAGCAACTACAGGCAGCCAAGTAGTCAGAGCCAAAGGAAGAAGCAACAGGCCGGGTCCGGCTCTGTCTCCAAAATCCCCCACGAAGACGGCGAATATGTACCCAAAAAGAGCAAGAGAGATTGGATTGTGCGTCGCGAATGCCAGAAGCAGATGTCGCGAGACCGCCGGCCAAAAGAACCACTTGTACGAAAGCCAAGCAAAAAGGAAGAGGAAGGCGAATGCAAGGCCCGGCCATGGCCAACCGAGCGGCACATTCAAGACCAACAAGAGACCGGTGACGGTCCAACGAAGAATGCTTAGATCGGCAACTGTGATTCGTCCTGCAACGATGGGTCTATTTACATATTTTTCATCCCCGCTACTCCCGTATGCTAGATCCGCCTCCACGTCCTTGAGTTCGTCGTATACACGCATCAGGAGAAGAAACAAAACTACGGACAGGGCTCCAGCCACTGCTCGCCAGGAATAAACCAAAGGGCTGATTCCGGCTATGGCTTGCAGCGCGAAGTAGTTCACGCAGAAGATGGATGCTCCAAGGATCAGGTGAGAGACCGGTGGAAACATCTCGACCAAATACTCGGTTATTCGACCGAGGCGCGTCGCCTTCGGAGATCTTGTCTTGGTCATCCACAAGCCTCTTCACCCTCCAACACTCGAATCGTACCGGATCCTCCGTCCAGCTCGATGAGCATGCCGTCGCAAATACTGCGAGTCGCATCCTCTACCGAGACCACCGTTGGGATTCCAAGCTCTCGTCCAATGATTGCGGTGTGAGAGAGAAGGCTCCCTCTCTCGACTATCAACCCACTTGCCGCTGCCATGAGAAACACCCAACCCGGATCCGTCATCGGCGCCACGAGGATTTCACCCGAAATAGGCATGTCGTGACGAGGCTCGAGCACCACCTTGGCGGGCGCACGAACACGTCCCGGACAACAGCCGATTCCATGTAGCTCGTTAGTCACCACAGGACACGTGCGTTCTCTTTCGGGATGTAAGGCACGCACCGACCTGGCACTCAAAACAGGCCCATGAAACTCGACTCGCGGAGCCGGACTCGATTGGGCGTGGCCGTCCCATTCTTCCTTTCGAAGGAGAATTAGCCTTCGAAGGTTCTTGTTCGTTATGTGGCCTCGTACAGAGCCGATTGCTTCCTCGAGCGTAAGCCAAAACACATCCTCCGGCTCGTCGATTAGGTCCAGAGCCGCCAAGCAACGTCCAAGAGCCCTGAAGATCCGCTTGACCAATCCAAAGCCGCGGCTTCGCGCGAGTCGAAGGTTCTCTCGGTGACGAAGGCCTGCTCTCGCACGGCGAAGAACTAGCTTGAACAATACTCTGCGAAGAGGGCGCCACAAGAGGTGCCGGCTGACCTCGCGCTCCGCTTCCCTTCTTTCGCGGCGATTATCGAAGAGCGACATTTCCCTTTCTTCGCGCACGAGATTTCGAAGAGTGGCCACAAAGAGTTCCGGATTCTCCTCTAAAGAGGGAGTTTCGAGCTTGAGTTCGTGCACTCTACGATCCCCATAGAGATCCAGGTGCTCGCGCGCCGAGCGTGCAAAATCTTGGAGCGCGTCCTCGTTGTCGATGGCACGCCATACATCTTCGTCCGACAGATCGCTCTCGAGTAATATTTTGAGACTCTCATCGGATCGTGCGCGATCGGCCAGCGCCAGCAACGACTGAAGGGGATCCACGCTTTGCATCCCATCCTCGCCCATCATGAGGCGATTTCTAAGCGTGTCCGGCTCATCGCACCCCCAAGCCTCGAGAAGCTTCCTAGCTATCTCGTGAAACTGTTGAGCATAAAAATCATTTGCGATAGCGACACCGTAAGGCCCAGCCAGATGCTCGGCGCAGTACTCGAACAAGTCGACCAAGGAGTGAGCATCGAGAGAATCGAGGTCGGTCGCGAGCACCTTTTCGCGAATGCGGGCGATATTGCGCAGGTAAGCAGAGGCCCGAGCATCGACCATCGTGAAACCTAGAAGAAGATTCGCTCGGACTAGAATGTCTTTCGGCAGACGCTTAAGTCGCTGGGCTCGACTGGGAAGGGCTGGACGAAAGGAATCGTCGATCCCCAAGGTCTTCTCGAAGGTCGGCAACGCCTTCTCTAGTCCAAGGCACTGAAACAGGCGGTACCAATTGAGAATGTTGTAATAGATACGCCCGTCGACAAGGCCTATCAGGTTTGCAAGTACGGAGGTATCTATGGACGTCGCTACTGCTTTGCCGGCCAGCTGGCGGAGCCCCTCGCGAAAAGCCACCTCATACATGTGCCTCACGAAGGAGAAGGTGAGCGGCGAGGAGATCCCAGGATAGCTCTCGACAATATTGGAATTGTCGAAGATCGTCACTCGCCCCATATCGAGAGAGGTTATCGGCCTTGCTTGCAGAAGGAACAATCGACCATCCCGGTCGAAGGCCCACTCGATATCCTGCGGCAAACCCGCCTCGGTCTCGATGCGCAGAGCTAGGTGCACTACGGATTCGACTTCCGGGTCCGTCAGCGCTGGAGCATTAGCCAACTCTGGAGGAGTGTCCTCGACGACCGTGCCCTTTTCACCGCTTCCAGGAACCACACGACGACACTTGCGCGCTATCCTCGCCTTCTTGACGCCCAAGCTGGCCTTGTCCACATGATACGAGTCGGCATCGAGTTGTCCGCTGACCAGCCCCTCACCCAGTCCCAGCGCAGCCGACACTATAGCCTCGCTTCGGTCCCCATTCATTGGATTTGCCGTGAACACTACTCCCGCCACGCGACTGTCGACCATCTGCTGCACCACGACAGCGACGTCAATTCGTTCCTCGAGCCGAGAGCGCAATGCCCTGTACAGCAATGCACGCTCACCGAAAGCAGAGGCAAGGCATGCAAGAACCTGCTTGATGAGTTGATCACGAGACACGAACAGATACGAATCCATCTGCCCCGCGAAGGAATCGACAAGAGAGTCCTCACCGACGACGGACGATCGTACAGCCACCAAGCCATCACGTCCGAAGGAACGATCGAACTCGCTAAGAATCAGCTCTTCGTTCTGCGCGCCCAGGCCCGCTCCAAGGATCAGCTCCGATGCTTTGCTTGCAAGATCCTCTACATCGGAGGCGGCACCATCCGCCTTCGGGTCTACCTTGGCGGCTTCCGTCAGGATCTCGTTCAAGTCGGTGTCCAAGCGAGCTACTACCTCGCGAAACACCTCCGTACCGATTATGAAGAAAGATGGAACGGCAAGTCCCAAACGGTCAAGAGAGAGAAGGCCCTTTCCCTTGCCTCCCACCAGAGAGACTTTCTCAGTTTCTCCCGCGCCGGATCGCACGATGCGACTGTTGGGCGCTGCCTCACCGTTCACCCTTGCCTCGTAGGCCTTGGCGGATGCCCCTGCGTTTCGATTTGGACTCATTTTTCCAAAGTCTTCATCTGAAGGATGAGCGCTCGACAATCATACCCAGTCGTTCATCAATGAGGCCTTATGAGGAAGAGAAGCTTCTCGAGCCGCCCCCCCAGACCAAAGGCTCGAATGAGAGCATTGCTGCCCTTCGCATAGTAGGGAGCAATCTTCGCCAGACGATCGACCTTCGACTCGAAACCGGACTGCGACATACCCAAACGACTCTCCACGATGTGGAACGGACTCTGGGTGCCCTCTGATGAGTCGCCCTCCTTCGCAAGCCGCGCCAGCGCCTGATCTCGGGTCAACGCCCCCTCTCGAATGTCCACCGACAGCTCGTACTCGAGGCGCCCTCCCAGCCCCAACCGATTTGCCGCCTCACCGGCCAGCTCCTTGAGCTCACAGTCGAAGTGGCCACGACCGATGTCGCCGTCCGGCCTTATCCATCCCGTCTCCCTCTCGAGCAAACGCTTGATCTCCTCTTCATCGTGGGGATGATGCAAAAAGTACATCATAATCTCCGGAACCTCTTCCAACCGGGAAATAGGCCTCGGCGAGGGTAAAATAAAGCTTCTCTCATTTGCGTTTAGGCCAAGCCAGCGAAAGTAGAGATTCAGCCGGGATATTGTCTTTTCGAGATTCCTCCTTGCTTCATCTCGTTTGTGTGGCCCAATGCTCTCTAGAACTCTCCTTCGCGCATGCTTCAGGTGGAGCTTATTCAAGAGTTGACCACGATCTAGCCCGGCAACTATCTTGGGAATCTTGAACTCGACCGCGACCTTGATACCCAACGCTAGGCCGAGAATACTCGTACAGAGATGACAAGGCGTCGTTGTGGTCGGTTTACTCAAATAGTTACTGAACAGCTTCCTTACAAGTTCATCTGGCAGGCGCACGGTCTCGTGCTCCACCCCGAGAGCACTTGTCACCCTGGCGGCGTTCTCCTTCGCGAAGGTGTTCGGCATGAAACCCAAATCCAATGTCAACGCCAAGACTCTAAGCCCGTACTCCTTCGTCAAGGCATGGAGCACGTATGCGCCGTCTTTCCCTCCAGATAGACCGACTACGGCGTCATACTCGCATTGACCTTTGACATCGGAGAGTTTTGAAACAAATACTTCTTTCAAAGCGGAGAAGTCGGTCAGTCGATCCTCGAGCGAGTCCCAGACAGAACAAATGTTACACAGGTTCGTCCCATCGAGCAGCACTCCAGGAAAATCAGATCTTACTATGCAACGGCGGCAGCGCATTGTTAGCTTCCCTCTCTTGACGCGGTTCCCAGCACGTCGGCGATTTTGACACGGAGTTC
>SKWY01000188.1 GCA_007128675.1 Deltaproteobacteria bacterium
GAACAACCAGACCTCGTTGCTGACCGTATCGTCCGAAAGGCCGCCGGCCACCACCGCGCCACCGTCTTCGAGCCCCACCACCGTCGGCCAGGATACTCTCGGCCCAGCGTCCAGGGACTCGAGAGTACCGGTGCGGTGATCGTAAATGACTGGCGGCTGAAAGAGATCGTCAATTCTTCCTCCGACCATCAGAACGCGCCCGTCCCCAAGACAGACGGCGGCACCCTCCACCCGCCGCCAAAGGTCGTCCTCGCCGGGACGAGACCAGCAATCCGGAAGAGCCAGAAAGACGCCGATATCGATTGGGGCCTTGGGATCTTCCGGGACGGCGAAGACGCCGCTACGGCCGACACAGACCGGACGGTTGTCGATGTCCATTCCCCACACGGTCGCCCTGGCTCTTTCAGTTGGCCGAAACTCGAGCTCCGTACCCGTCACTCGTGCAGAATCGGAGTGATAGGCGAGATGCGCCTCTCGCGTGGGGTTGTCCTCGCTGCGCAAGTGAATCGCAAAGGAGCCTATCGGCTGGCTGCCTTGGAGGGGATCGGGATCGCTGGCGGGACGAATACGAAGCACCAGGTGGGCGTCGTTGCCCGATACATACTCGATCTTCTCGAGCCTCTCCCGAAGGTCTTCGCAGCCGATGCAAAGCAGCAGGGCCACGAAGGTTGTCGCCCAAGAGAGTCTCGAAGGCTCGGCGGATGCCCTACATCGAGAGACGTTCATGAGGCCTGTGGCCCTAGCGAATCGTTTCGCAGTGGAGTGACTCATCTCTCGAGCTCCGCGTCGATGATGAGCCTGTCCGGCTCTTGGATAATCGTGGGTGGCCGGACAGCTTGATAAGTAGCTCCGGAACCTGTCGCCAAGAGAAGGATTGATGCCCAAAACCACCACCTTCGCATCAAGGGGGCCGATGGAGCCAATGGCTCGGAGGGTTCGATGGCCGTGGGAGTCAGGCGGGGAGTCAGGCGCTTGAATCCCAGGAGCGAATCGTTGAAGTCGGGCAGTAGGGATGGAGAGGTGCCTTGGGTATCCACGAAGTGGGGATCCTTGGCGTCGGGAAGAGATTCGGCCATCCGGGCTATCAGCTCTCGAGCCCACAGGTAATCATCATCGACGGCAGTCCATACAGTATGAGCTTGGCCATCCCCGTCGATTTCCACGATGATCAGGTAGTGCGTCATTTCGGACTGGCGCAGGCCCATCAGGATCACCGAGCCGACTCCCGCGCTTTGTGCCATGTCCCGAGCTATGGAGATCATCTCGTCCTTGTTCTTGGGCTCTTCACTCTTGGCCAAGAGATCCTCGAGCAGCCGTCCGATTCGCAGTGGTTCCAGCCGTACCGCCAAGGTCTTGCTGCCCTTGGTGACCGATATCTCATCGACCCAGACTCTATGATCGGGAGCCTCCACCATGACTGTGTGGTCACCAACGATTAGGCTCTCCACGGTCACCGGGGTCTCGCCGCTCGGTTGGCCGTTCACCGTGACCGTCGCCAGAGGTGGAGAGGAGGAAATGGCGATCTCGCCCCTTGAAAGCTGGCGAGCAGTAGATCGTGCGATCTCGAAGGCGTCCAGCACACGGGGGCCGTATGTATCGGCATCGAGTCGATGATCGGGACGGCGCCGAAGAAGCTCCAGGAAAGCCGCCTGCGCCTTCTCTTCGTCTCCAAGGGTCAGGTGCGTTGCGCCTAGGTATGCTAGAGCCTCGAGGAGAAGAGACATCACTTCCAAGGATTTCAGGATCGATTCGAGCTCTGCGACTGCTTGCTCCAGGCTTGTCGAGGCATGTTCCAGCTCGAACTCCAGATAGTGCTCCTTGCCCCGTTCGAGTATATCGCGGGCGTTCTCTAGAGTGCGGGGATCGACTACCGCGGCCCCCGTCTTGAGCTCCTCCAGCTTGCTGTCTGGCAGAACTCGATGACCCAGGCGTTCGAGTTCGACGTGCAGCATCTGCTTGAGGCGAAGGCCCAGACGAGGCGAGGCGGAGCCATCGAGCATTATGGGATCGGCGACCATGACGTCCACCGCGGACTCTGTCTTCGTCTCGTCGCCGGCCATGGATGCCTGGACTGGACAGATTGCGAACAAGCAAAGCAGCGGCCAGATTCTCGTTTTACTCATGGACGCCCAGTATCGCTTCCTCTTCAGGCGCCAGCAAGCATTCTGGGATGGGGGTGGCAAGGCCTCACCATTCGGTGGCGGGCCACAGGCGGGCCTCACCCGCTTGATGCTACACCCTAGGATCGGTTCGCTCTATACTGAAGAAATGAAGCCTGGCGATCTATTCGGCCGGTATCGAATCATAAGGCCCTTGGCGCAGGGCGGAATGGGGGAGGTGTATCTGGCGCGCCAAGAGGGGCCATCCGGGTTTGCCCGGACCGTGGTCATCAAGAGGGTATTGCCACATCTTGCGTCGAATGAGGCGCTGGTGTCCATGTTCCTCGACGAGGCGCGAATCGCGGCCAATCTTTCGCATCCCAACGTCGTTCAGATAGTGGATTTTGGTGAGCTGGAGGGCTCCTACTTCCTGGCCATGGAGTATCTTGCCGGAGAGGATCTTGGGGCGATAAGAGGTGCTGCTCGAAAGCGCGGGGCATTCGTTCCCTTTCCCATTGCCTGCAAGATCATAGCCGATGCCTGTGATGGCCTACATCATGCCCATATCGCCTGTAATGAGGACGGAAACCCGCTGCACATCGTTCACCGCGACATCTCGCCGTCGAATATTTTTGTTACCTACCAAGGGATCGTGAAGGTCCTCGATTTCGGCATAGCCAAGGCGGAAGGCCGAGCCCTGCAGACCGAGACGGGAGTCTTGAAGGGGAAGTATCCATACATGTCGCCGGAGCAAATCTCCGCGGCCCCTCTTGATTGCCGCAGCGACATCTTCTCGCTTGGAGGAGTCTTCTTCGATCTTCTCACCAACCGCAGCCCCTTCAAGCGAGACAACGCGCTTGCGATGCTCAAGGCCCTCTTGGAGGATCCCATTCCCAGCCCCAAGCAGGTCCGCCAAGACATGCCCGACGAGCTGGAGGCGCTGGTAATGAAGGCGCTGGCCAGGGACAAGGAGGATCGCTTCTCCTCCGCGCAGGAGATGCGGGCGATGATCGTGGAGGTGATGCCGCTGTTCTCATCGCCCAATGTTGGAGACGAGGTCGGCCCTTACGTGCAGGAGCTCATGGGTGAGGAGCGCGTGCAGACCCGCAGTCGCGTTACGCGCATGAGCAAGTTCGATCCCAATGCTCCAATTGGTACCGGCAGTGGCTTCACTCCAAGCGGCTTCACGCCAAGTGGTCTGGACTCCGACTCGGGGCTCTCGCGAGGGGAGAGCACTTCTTCGCATACGGAACTGGAGTGTACGACGGCAACCAAGCCGCCGTCGCTCCCAGATGAAGATGGGGATACGGTCCGGGACCTCGTCTCCCAAGGGCATGAGGTTGGCGAAGAGCTGGACATCGATCTCGAGCTAACGGGAGCTTTGGCTACTTCGAGCGCGACCCAGCCTGAAGGTGCCCCCAAAAGGAAACGTTCGCCTGCCACGATGCTCCTTGCCGCGGCGAGCTTGGTGCTGATTGCGGGCGGCTTGACGTTCTCGGCGCTGCGTTTCGTCGATTCCTCCCCTGAAACGTTCCAGGAGGAAGGCACGAGCGACATACAGGCAGCGGCAAGTCGGGATGAGACCGTTACCGCTCCAGACGGCGCCTTGCGAAGTGTCGAGCCTGATGTTGGCGGGCAAGAAGGTATTGGTCTTGGTGTTGCCGATAAGGACGAGGCGGCTCTGCACTCGGAGGGAGGAGGAGCGGAGGCGAGAGAGGACGATGGCGAAGGCCCCACGAGGCCACTCGCGCCGGCTGGTGCTGGTGATCAGGTGAGATCCGCCACAAAGGCTCAAACGGGCGCCTCTGTTCCTTCTCGTTCGAGGCAGCCGCGAGATCGGCCCGAGGATACCCGGGCGGGAAAGCTGGATTCCGATTCCTCGAGAAAGTCTTCGCTCGAATCCGATGCTTCCTCCCCAGGGCCCTCGCCGGAGCCTGCCGCCGTGGAAGATCCGTCGGCCTCCAAGGTGTCTCGCGCCGTTGAGATCCAGCAAGCGCCTCCACCCACCGCGGAACGAGGCAAGCTGAACGTGAACTGTATTCCTTGGTGCAGAATACTGGTGGATGGCCGAGACACGGGCCTTACTTCGCCTGCCCTTGGTATCGAGCTCGAGGCGGGGCGTCGCCGGATTACGGTGCGCAACCCACCCTCGGGGCGTGAACTGGAGCGTGTCGTCGAGATTGTTCCTGGGGAAACGGTGAGAGAGGCTTTCCGTTTCTGATTCTTTTCGCTTACGGCCCGTGGCTTCAACGCTCCATCATGCTCGCCTCCGGATGTTCCTCTGGCGGTGAGCTCTCCTTGCTGGCCTGGCTCATGATTCCCCCATGAATCTTTTGCTGATTCCTAGCACTCTGACCTACTCCAATGTTGGCGACCTTGCCATGTTGGTAGTGGCCATCAAGCGTTTCGAGGCTTTGCTCCCCCATTGCACCTTGAATGTCATTACCGAGGACCCAAGGACAGTGTCGTCGATTTCCCCCCGCGCTGTGCCGTGTGTTGTCAATCCGAAGAAGCCAGCGGATCGGGCCGAGCAGTGGCTGCGCTCGGTGAGACGAGCTTTGGGACCTGTCGAACTAGCAGCTCCAAGAGCGGTGCACCGTGCCATTCAGGCTGCCTCCTGCTTTCGGCGCAACTATGCCGCCACCGAGCGTATTCATCATTTCTTGAGAAGATGTGATGGGGTCGTCTTCTCCGGTGGCGGGTTCCTGACGGATGCCTTTAGCGGCTCGTGTATGGCTGCCATCACCTTGATGGAGCGGGCCGTTTCTCTTGAAAAGCCGCTCTTCTTGATGGGGCAAGGAGTAGGCCCCTTCTCGAGCGCCGCTCTACGAGATCGCCTGTTGGCCGTGCTGAAGTACGTGAAGAAAGCATACCTGCGCGAGCCAATCGAATCCTCCATTCTGTTGTTCGAGAGTGGGGTCGACCGTTCGGAGTATGGCGTTACGGGGGATGATGCGATCGAGATTGTCCGTGCTCGTGGGGAGAAAGTGCCCAAGCGGGAAGCGGTGGGCATCAATCTGAGGTTGGCTGGATACTCGGGTGTCGGCGTCAGGGAGGTAAGGCGGCTGACTCATGTATTGGGCAGGGCCGGAAAGGAGCTCGGGCTGCGCTGGAGACCAATTCCCATTGTTGTCGGGGGGGTCCATGACGACTATCGAGGGGCCGGGTTGATCGCGGCTTATTCGGAAGCCGCCAGTCGACCACATATGGTCTTCGAGGCGATCTCGGACTGGAGAGGCAAGCCGGGAAGGTGTCTTCTGTGTAGATTCGAAGAGAGCGTCTACTCCTGCCCGTTCTCGTCCATGTCGCGGGGCGGCTCTAGCTCCATGGTCAGGCGGTCGGAGAGAGCGGGGCAGACGAAGGTGCCCTCCACATGCTGCACGAGTAGCGGCTTGGGGCGGCCAGGAGGTATTCTAGGACATCTGGATCTTGCGATCGAGGCGGCTGGCGGGTGCCGAGTGGTCCTTGCGGGAAGCTATCATGCGGCGGTCTTCGCATTGAGCCAGGGCGTGCCGGTCGTGGCGGTACATGCCAGCGATTACTATCAGGTGAAGTTCACCGGACTTGCCGCCATGTTTCCGGGGGGACTAAGCCTAGTGGATCTGCGGTTGAACGATGCGGAAGAGAGGCTATGTTCATCGTTGAATCGGGCTTGGGTCTTTCAGCCTTCACTGGCGCGGCGGCTGGAAACGAGGGCAACAAGCCAGGTGGCTTCGTCATGGCGAGCATATCGGTCCGTGGCGCAGCACTTCGAGGGTTAGTCAGCCGTACTCTCGATTCGTTTCGGGTCGGACACATGCTCGCTTCGATTGAGCGATGACCGAGACCGGCACATGCAAGATGCGAGACTATTCGTCATCGCGTCGATTCCCTGCCCATTTGGGCTGGGTCTCACTCTCGAGCTTTCTGGAGCCGGACCGCGAGCTACGCTCTCCACGATCCGCCGGTTAGACGTCATTGTGCGGAAGGTGATTTGTTCGCTTCCATCGGACGCTACGGAAGGCTCGCCCATTTTAGGTCTGTGAATCGCGAGGGAAGCAGCTGCCTCGCGGATGAAGCCCTCTGTAACCTCGGTGTTTCCAAAGATGCCTGAGAACCGCGATAGCATGTGCCGTGCCTCGTAGAGTAAAGAGTTTCTTGTTTGCTCTTCGAGGTTCGTGCCGGCACTTGGCCGAGCTAACTTGCAGCACGCTCCAGCCCGCCGCATTCAGCCGGAGGCAGAGATCTACGTCCTCGGGCCCGTAGAAGACAGTCGTATCGAGACCGCCTATCTCCTCGTAGGCCGTGCGACGAATGAGCTGGCAGGCACCGATTGCGAAGTCCACGGCCCTAGTCCCATCGGGACCAAACTCGGTTCCCATCTCGTACTCGTCAGTCAAACCTAGGGCGCGCCTTAGCTTCAGTGCCAGCGTCGGTGCCTCGCCGGCGGATTGCTGGGGGGCCTGGCCATCGAAGGCCGGGGCGGCAAGCCCTACCCTAAAATCGCCCTCCAAAACCTCCACCAGAACACTCAGGGTATCCCAATGAAGCTGGGCGTCACTGTCCATCAGGCACACGAAGGGAGCAAGTCCGGCCCGGATACCCTGTGCTCGACCCGCGCCTACTCCACTGTTCCTTTCGTTTCGGATGAGTCGAACCCTTGAGTCCGTTCGTGGCTTGGCCGGTGGGTTGGAGCCGTTGTCCACTAGGTAGACGGTTACATCTACCCCTTGAGAGGACAGGGCGGAGTCCACGCCTTCCTGGAGCACATCCCTATTCTCGTTCCACGACAGTATGACGACATCTACCAATGGATTCATGGATTCTGCCAGTAGACTAGGTGGACTGGCTTACACTCGAACTACACGGGTTGGAGCCTTGGTCTCTTGGAGAACACTAGCATGTCAAAGGGGTCTGTTTTGTGCGGCATCGACATGGACGACCTTGCCCTTACCCATTGTTCGGCCATCCTCTTCGTAGCGCTTACCGGTTGGCGCTGGATCTGCCTCATTCTCGCTACTTGCCGGTGGCTTTCAGGGAAAAAGATCTTTGAGAGGGTATGGGATGGACATCTTCACCTACTTGAAGATTAGTCGCCATAAGGCTTGCCTGGCGAGTTTGCCTTCCGCTAGGTAGGCTTGCCATGCGCTGGAGGCTCATAGTTTCCATAGTTGGGGACTCGTTTTTCGTGAATGCCAGCTTCGTTGTCGCGTTCTTGCTGCGATTTCAAGGCGACGTTCCCTCCGTCAATTCCGAGGCCTTCGTCAGGTTGTGGCC
>SKWY01000005.1 GCA_007128675.1 Deltaproteobacteria bacterium
TAGCCGTGGAGCAAGGCCTAGACGGCGTTGGCGCCAATTGCGGGCGTGCTCCCTGCCGCGTCTCGTTTCGGCATAGTGCATTCGCTCGGGGACCAGCGGCCCAGGAAACGAGGTAGGAAGCTCTTGCCGAAAGCCGGGGCACTGCCTAGTGCTGCCGCACGGTCCATGGGTAAGAGGCCCTGTCACCATACCACCTGCCGTCCGTTGCGATCTGGGGGAAGTCAATCATGCAGCAGTTCCATCTCCTTTCGTTCGAAGGTCCTGACGACTACTCGCGCGCTGGAGGACTGAGCACTCGAATAGAGGGTCTCTTCGAAGCTCTTGTCGAGGCCGGAATAGAGACGCACCTATGGTTCGTCGGCGATCCGGACCTTCCGGGTCATGCGCGGGATCGAACGGGGTTTCTGCATCGGTGGTGTCAGTGGATAAGTCAGCACCATCGAAACGGGGTCTATGACGGGGAGACGGGCAAGGCACTCGACTATGCGAGGTCACTTCCGCCTCGTTTGGTGGAGGACACCCTCGGTCCTCATCTCATGGCCGGTGGACAGGCAGTCGTACTCGCGGAGGAGTGGCACACGGTGGAGGCGGTCCTGCACCTGGACTGGCTTCTAAAGAGGCTTGGTCTCCGGGAACGGGTCTCTATCCTCTGGAATGCGAACCAGACCAGAAACCTCCATCGAGTGGATTGGGACCGGCTTCGTAAGGCAGCCATGATCACCACTGTGAGCCGATACATGAAGCACTCGATGGCCGAGCTGGGTATCGATGCGGTCGTCATACCCAATGGTCTGGGAAGCGATGTCTTGCAGCGCCCCGATCCCGAGGCGGTTCGCGCAGTGCGCCGGGCACTCAAGAGACGGGTGGTGCTCACGAAGATAGCGCGCTTTGATCCCGACAAACGCTGGCCCTTCGCCATCGACTGTGTCGTATCCCTGAAAGCTAGAGGACTGCGTCCGATACTGATAGCCCGAGGAGGCTCGGAGGCCTATGGAACGCAAGTGATCGATCGTGCCCGCGCATTGGACCTTGGGGTGGTGGAGCGATCGATGGAGCGTCCTGGGGTCACGGGGCTGCTCGAGGCCCTTCAAAGAATCGAGCATGCCGACGTTCTCAATCTTTGTTCAGAACTGGATCCCGAAGCGAGGCGAGTGCTGTTTCGTGCTTCAGACGCGGTTCTGGCCAACAGTATGCGAGAGCCTTTTGGGCTGGTCGGGCTGGAAGCCATGGCGGCCGGTGGATTGGCCTGCACGGGATGCTCCGGTGAGGACTACGCCATCCCCGGTAGGAACGCACTCGTGCTTCAGACAGACGATCCACACGAGTTCGTTACTCTATACCGGCCATTGGGAACAGATGCCTCTCTCATCAGGTCCATTCGCCGGGCTGCTCGGGCCACTGCTCGAGATTTCGCATGGAAGAGAATCATCATGAGCGAGCTGATGCCGCGGGCCCAGCTAGCCAGGAGCGCGTAGCGAAAACGGGCTGCTAACCTCTCACCGAAGCCCTAGTCGACAGGACAACCGTCTCCTTTTCCGCGCCCGGGACAGCCCTCGCACGTCAGGGGGCTCGGCTGCGGCGCGCCGCTGCTTCTTCCGACGGACACCACCGAAAGAACGCGCTCCACGTCGCTGCCACGACAAGCCGGGCAGCTCACAGGCTCGTCCTTGGACGGGGAGACGAGCTTCTCGAAGGGATGATCGCATTCTCGACAGACAAACTCGTATAGCGGCACGGGACTCTCCTGACCTCTAGGCAATGTGCCCCCGGCTCTATAGCGCAAGGGGTCGATCAACCGTTTCGATTCAATGATAATGCCCACGATACCCTGAGGAGATCCAGTATGTATGACCATCTATTGAACGAGTCCCAGAGAAGCGTGCGAGACGAGGTCAGGGACCTTGTGAAGTCGGTCCCAAGAGACCTGATACTCGCCATGGATCGTGACGATGTCCGCTTCCCCAAGGAGTTTCTCGGCGAGGCCGGTCGTCGTAACCTGCTTGGCTGCAGGCATCCGAAAGAGTGGGGCGGCCGCGGCATGGATTGGGTTACGACCTGCATGGTGATGGAGGAGGTCGGAGTGCTCGGATACATCTTCGCCTGTGTCTTCGGAGTTGGGGCCGAGCTTGTCTGCGACGCGATCGTCTTACATGGTACCGATGAGCAAAAGGAAAAGTATGTTCGGCCTCTGCTCGAGGGAGACCTATTCGCCGCCGAGTGCCTGACCGAGCCTCGCGGAGGCTCAGACTTCTTCGGTACGACGACGGTGGCAAGGGAGGAGAAGGACCACTTCATCCTAAACGGGCAGAAGCGCTTCATAGTTGGTGGGGAGGGAGCGGACTACTTCCTTGTCTATGCCCGTACGAACCCCGACGCGAGTGTCGATCCTCGCCGAGCGATCACGGCTTTCATCGTGGATCGAGGCCCCGGCGTCGACGTCTCGTACCACTATGGGCTCATGGGATGCAGAGGCGGCGGCACGGCGCGTCTCGTCTTCCGCGACGTCAGAGTACCCAAGGAGAATGTGCTCGGTCGGGTCGACGGAGGCGCCGCGGTCTTCGACACGATGATGATTCCGGAGCGACTGGGTACGGCCGCGATGACGATAGGTCCCGCGCGGGCAGCGCTCCGAGTCGCCGGGCGCTACACCACTCGCCGTGTTGCCTTCGGTAAGCCCATCAATCGATTTCAGGGGGTCGGCTTTCAGGTGGCCGAGGCCTCGATGCTTCTCGACGCGGCACGATCGATGGTCTACACGACCGCCCGCGCGGTGGACGCCGGCCTGCCGCCGGATGGAACCAGGAGGCTAATAAGTCAGACGAAGCGGTTCGTTACGGAGAGCTGCCAGAAGGTCGCGAACAACGCGATGCAGGTGATGGGAGGAATCGGCTACACCAATGTCTACCCCATCGAGCGAATCAGTCGCGACCTGCGCCTCGCCTCGATCTGGACTGGTACGAACGAGGTGATGAGCGCGATCGTAGCCCATGAGTGGTACAGGGAGTTGGCCTCGCAGGCCTCTGTCTCCTCAATGGAACGAGACCTCGAGTTCGACGCCGAGGAGGCTGGGGCCGAGGAAGAGAAGTACCTGGACTGATTCCGCTAATGAAGCAGGGCCAAGCTGTCCAGTGGCTACAAGGTCTTCAGGTAGGCCTCGAGAGTTCTCTTCTCGTCGCTCGACAAGCTGATCGAAGTGCTCGAAAGGTTTCGTGGGTGCATATCCAGCAGCTCCCCAAGCGTGCTGACCTCGCCGTCATGAAGATAGGGGGGCGAGGCGAAGATACCTATGAGCGAAGGAGTGACTACCTCCATGCCGTTGGATAGAAGATGGAGCCGGCCGTCTGTGAGGGCTTCGCCGGCGTGACAGCCGCTGCAGTGTTGCTCGAAGGAGGATGAGCCGCGCTCCAGGAGCTCGGGACCGAGAACACCGACATGAGGGTTGTCCGGAGGCTCGATGGTCCGAAGGTATGCAACTACATCGCCGGCTTCCGCCGGGGTGAGCCCCGATCCGCCCATGTAGCCCACCATCAAGCCGGAGGCGGACGCAAGGTCGTCAAGGAGACCCTCCCGAAGGTAGGGTGCCGTTTGGGATACCCCCCAAAGAGCTGGCGTGGTGACCGGTGACCGCCGATCCCCATCTCGCAATCCATCGTGAACTCCCTCGGGAAGGATCCAGGTCAACCCGTCCGTCCGTCCATCTGGATGGCAGCTGGAGCATGAGACTCCGCCGAGCTCCGGCTCTGTCATGCGTGGATCGACCGCCGAGTAGAATAGCCTTCGTCCACGTTCGGTGTGCTCGTCGAGGGTGGAGGACCCGAAGGGCAGGCGTCTTGTCTCGATGAGGCGGTCATCGACTCTTTCCACGACGGAGACGTCGTAGTCGAAGGAGTTGTGGACGTAGGCGGCTTTCAGGTCACTTCTCACGGCTAGCCCCGTGGGTCGCGCCCCTACGGCCACTATGTCTGCTATACCTCGTTCCGGGTTTACGAAGCTCGGCCATGCCCGTCTTCGGGCACTCACGATCGCCACGGCGTTCGAGTTGTGGTCAGCCACGTAGATCCAGTCACCGCTGTTGTCCACGACCAAAGAAGAAGGAGCATCCAGGACTCTCGACCGTTCTGGCGCCGGTTCGGTGACGAAGCAGTTGTCCGGATCCGTCGAAACTAGAACGGGAGCGGGGTGGTCTGGCGGCAATGGTTGTCCGGCGCTCGGCTCGGTCATCAAAGAGTGCTGGTATGTTTCCAGAGTTCCAAGCGCTGGCGCTACTGCGAGCGCCAGGCTGGGTCTGCCGAAGTTCTCACTCCCCGGCTCGGTACCCGTTCGGCTTTGAACATGGCCGACATATGCGCGCCTTCCACTGGGAGCAAGCACGATGTCCGCGGGGAGTGCGGCTGTTCGGGGTGGGGCCAAGCCGTTGTCGCATTCATAATCGTCGAGGCCTGGCTGCGTCAGGCTCACTCGGCTCGACACGAATGAGCCTTCCAGATTCAAGACGGCGACGGAGCCGAGGTAGTCGGTGACGTAGGCCTCCTTGTCGCCGGCTAGTGCGACCACCGCCATCGGGTGACCTCCAACATCTATTGTCGCCCTAGTCTCCAGGGTCGAAGCATCGAGAACAGAGACGGTGCCGGAGGAGTGGTTGGCCACTAGGAGGCGACCGTCCCCGGTGAGTGACATCCCGACGGGTTCGGAGCCGACCTGGCCGGTTTGAGCGACGGCTAGGCTCCGAGCCGAGATCCTGGCCACGGCCCTGTCGCCACGGAGGGATACGTACACTGAATCATCGGGAGCGACGAGTACTCTTTCGGGCTTGCGACCAACCGGTATGGCCTCCAAGACGACTCCAGTCTCCGTATCCATGACGTAGACCAAGTCATGGTCGGCATCAGCCACGAAGAGTGCTCGATCATCGGAAGAAAGCCCGATGGATCCGGAGCTTCGTGGAAGGAAGACGGCGGACTCGAAGCAGCCGGTGGTCATGACAAGGATGGCGAGACCAACGGGAATCGCCGGATCAAGCCTCCTGAAGATAGGACTCGCGCCCTCCACGCTCGGTTCGTTGCGCATCACTGGCCCTCCTCGATCCGCTCGCCTTCGGGCGGTCGCCACAAGTACCAAGAACGAGACTCGACTCTAGAAAAGCTAGCAATAATCGCGCCGGAGTCTAGACCCCCTATGACAGGATGAAGGGGCCGCGAGGCAAGTAGAATCCTGTTGCAGAATAGTCACGGTGTGCCGATTTGGCAGCGCTTGGGTAGCCGCTGGGCCACGGCATCTGCCGAAATTGTAGCCGGATCCGGCAAAAGGCTTCGTGCCCGGTTCTCCCGCACCTTCTTGGGCGGCAGCTCTACCTTGCTGGAAGAGCGCCGGAGACGAGCTGCTCAACCTCGATCCCATCCAGAATCTCCAGCTCGGCATCGGTGAGAGGCGGCTCGAGCTCTGGACGCTCGGGAGGGGCTATGTTTGGAAATGCGGCAATTTGCTGGTCTCTTTGTTCTTCGGTGAGCCGACCTTTGGCCACCGCCTCGTCCAGCTTGCTGGCCATCTGATCTCGAGCCTCATGAGATCTTGCGTGAATCTCTTTGTTTAGGCGCCAGCGACGCAAAGGCTGAAGCCTCTTCCCGAATGCCTCCCACTCCTTTAGGCCTTCGAAGCCGCACTCGACGAGTCGCGCTTCGAGCTTTGCCTTCGACTCCTTCTCGGCCTTCTCGAGGCTGTCCTTGAGTTCCTTGCCTTCCTCTTCATGATCTGCCGCCGCGCCGCCCAGCAGCTGGCCGACTAGTTCCCGGGTTCCCTCGGACTCGGCCATCTTCTGGAGACGTCGCCCCTGAGCCGTCTCCATGGCCGCTCTGGCCATGTCTCCATACGCAGCCATGCGTAGATTGATGACGTCCTTCTCGCAAGCGAGAAAGCCTTCGAGGCGCTCCTTCGTGATCGGTGGAGCACTCACCTTGCGCTCTTCGTCCTTCTCATCCGCTGATTCTCTCTCGGCCCTCGGCTCCTCGAGGGTCTCCTCGGGACTCGAGGGTGCATCCCTGCAGCCAAGCCACGCAAGGCTCATGATGGAGGCAAAAAGAACGCTCCAAAAAGGAGTCACGAGAAGAGGTCGTCTGGTCGTTGTCTGTCGCATGCCACGCAGGCTACCTCTTAATGACACCATCCGTCCAGGGTCTGATTCCGCACCGGAGCAGCCTACTTCGCACACCATCAAATCGTTTCACTCAAAGGATCGAAATGATTTGGCATTCCTTGGCTAGCGCCTAGAGAGCTAGGGGGGATTCATCAGCGTGCAAAGCTGGTCGCTTAGGCCTGACTTCAAAGGCGCATTACTCGAGCATGGGATCTCTCCTGGCGAGAGCATTCGGTGCGACCCCGGTATTGAACCGAGGATCGCCCGCCGGGCTTCCGGGGACAAAAGGAGCCGTCGGCCGCCCTGGCGTTCATTTTGGGACTCTTTCTTGAGTGGTTTTCGGGAAAGATAGTTTTTACAGGCACTTAGCGGTGCAGAGGCCTGTTCTCCAGGTCGCCGGAGCCGCCTTCGAACACCAAGCAACGAAGAAGATGTGGTAATAGCGTCCGAAGGATGTGTATGGTGCGATATCCAAAGGAGTTTCTAGACTCGGTGATCGCTCGGGCCAAGGAGGCGAGCCCCAACGAATGCCGTGGCGTGATCTCCGGGGTCAGAACCCGGCGGGGTATAGAGGTGGTCGCACTTCATGAGTTCGAGAGCGCTCCCATAGAAGACGACGACCTCGGGCAAGGGCCCGAGTCGAGCGGAGGGTTATTGCTCAAGACCTGTCATCAGCAAAGGCTCATGGACCGGCTCGAAGCCGCCGGCACGCCCGTCGTATGTATCTTCAAGTCCAGCGTTGGCGCAATGAACGACCTTGAAGGTGAGGATGATGCATGGATGGCCCTTCGCGATGGAGTACCTGCATATCCCGGTGTGGAGTACCTCCAATTGAACCTCGAGAAGAGAGGTTCTCCGTCGGCACGCGCCTTTAGTTGGAATGGAAAGGCGTTCGTGGGGCGGGATCTGAAGCTCGGGGGGAAATGATGCTTCGTCAACGCAACTATTCTCAAAACACTTACAACTACAGAAGGATGCGTCCAGCCGTTCTGGCTCCATCTGGGGAAAGAGATGGAGGGTGTCTTCGGGCTGAAGGGTGTGGCGCACCGCCTCCAAGAAGGAGGGTATGATGGCCGTGAGCACAAAGGAAGGCTTCACGATTTGGTTTACGGGGATGA
>SKWY01000266.1 GCA_007128675.1 Deltaproteobacteria bacterium
GCGCTCGACACTTTCGAAAGATCGACCCGACGTTCAAGCCTGTAGGCGATGTCTTGACTCACCCCCTTACGCCCTAGGCCCGCCTACTCTTGTTTGCCCTCCCGAGTTCGGGCACGGCCCCATGCAACGGACCTACCTGTTTGTCGCCGAGCGTCCCCGCCCTCGGCAACGGCCTTGGCGGCACAGGAGGACTCACGAGGCCGCGGCTGGATCCTTGCCCAGCGCCTCGAGCACCTCGGTCACCACCATGTTCTGCAGGCGCTGCAGAGTATCCTTACCCTCCGCCGCCGATGCGGCGGCCGGATCTCCAAGGTAGCCGTCGACTCCTCCCATTTCGCGAAGACTCTTGCCCGTCTCCGCTCCGTCCTCGCTCGACACCGGGGTCACGGCTTCCAGGCCGTTCATGATCTCACGACGGACGGCGTCTGGATCCGAGGCCAAGAGAATCGAACTCTCGTAACGGCCGGCATGGCTGGCGCCCGATCTGAACTCCTCGCACAGCTCGGCGCTCCAACGCCTGGATAGAACGTTGGGGAAGCTAACGGGCACCGCCCCGCTACCCTCCGCGCCTCCGCCGGACTCGTTGACCTCGAGCACCCCCGCGTGAAGAGCGGCCACATGGGCGGGATCCAGGTGGTGATTCACGACGGAAACATGATGCCAACCATCGCGAAGGTAGGCGCGACAAAGCTCCGCGACCAGCCGCTGCATGGTGTCGCTCGAAAGACAGACCGCCCCGGGGAAGCCTTCCGCGCGCTCGGATACGGCGTACGGAAGAGATGGGGCAATCACGACCGCCACATCACGGTCACGCAGCGCCGAGGCGGCCTTCCGGCAGATCTCCATGGCGATCGTGATATCCGTACCAAGTGGCAGATGGGGTCCATGGGGCTCGACACCGCCGACCGGTAGCAACACGACCGAGGTCTCTTCCTTGTCGACAATCGAGCCGACCTCCTCGGTAGTCAACCGAGCAAGCTGAAGTGGAAGCTTACGCATTTTTCGCTCTCTCCATGAAAAGGGCTGGCTGCCCGCCTCCCGCTACCTTCTTTGGTCACGAGGGACCAAAACCGTCAACCCTCGAAGCGACCTCATGCGGGGGCCAAAGACTCCTTGGCGGATCATATCGCGAGATCGGTGCTAGAGGCTATGGCTACCCCCAATCCTCCCAGGCTTGATCGGCGATGGCCGCGATGGCCAAAGCCGAAACCGACAGGCGAAGATCCGGGCCCAATTTCGCCTCACGCGACTAGCCCACGAGAAGTCATGCAACAGCAGGTGAAAAGCTCACCTCATTGTGCAGAAAGCTCACCGATCATGCCTGGCCTCGAAGATCACCCGCAATTGCTCCACTTTTGACTCGGAGGTCTTGTGGGGTACTCTTTCTTTCCCCTGGAAACGAGCCTTGCTCCAGCGGACATCCGGCGGCAAAAGTCGCGGTCATCGTCCCTGGAGGCA
The DNA here is from genome assembly GCA_007128675.1 of Deltaproteobacteria bacterium. GTDB lineage: Bacteria > Myxococcota > Myxococcia > SLRQ01 > SLRQ01 > SKWY01. The sequence continues at coordinate 1,459 of SKWY01000266.1, forward strand.
AGAGGCCTTGCCTGAAGGAGGCATGAAAAGATGGATGATAAGGTCAGCAAGAAAGAGGGAATGCGCACCACCGCGGTGCATGCGGGCGAGCCTCGACCTCCCATAGACGACGCCATCGTCATGCCCCTCTATCAGAGCGCCACGTACAAGCTGGGAGAGCCCGACTCCTTCGACGACATTCGCTACATTCGCCTGAACAACACGCCCAATCAGCGATCGGTCACCGCCAAGCTTGCGGCTCTCGAGAATGCCGAGGCCGCCGTCGTCACTCCCTCGGGCACGGCCGCCGTATCCATGGCTCTCTTGACGAACCTTCGTCCTGGAGAGCACATCCTGGCCCACACCGGCGTGTACGGGGGGACCCGAAAAATCCTGGACGACATGGCCGAGCGCCACGGCATCTTGGTGTCCTACACGAAGATCGAAAGCCGAGACGATCTGGAAGAGGCGAGAAGAGAGGAGACTCGCGTCGTCCTCGTCGAATCCATGACAAACCCCATACTCGATATAGTCCCTCTCGACGAAGTGGCCGCATTCTGCAAGGACCATGGTCTGGTATCGATGATCGACAACACGTTTGCCACTCCGGTGAACCTGCGGCCGATAGAGCTCGGCTTCGATCTGGTCATCCATAGCGCGTCCAAGTATCTGAACGGCCACTCCGACGTCGTCGCCGGAGTAGTCGCGGGAAGCAAGAAGAAGATAGAGACCCTACGGCACCGATTGAACCTCCTCGGCATTTGCCTGGATCCACACTCCTGCTTCCTGCTGCAGCGGGGTCTGAAGACGCTGCCCGTCCGCGTACCCGTTCAGAATGCTGGAGCAACTCTAATCGCGAGAATGCTTCGAGAACACCCGAAGGTCCAGCGCGTCTACTACCCGGGGCTTCCGAATGATCCCAACCATGAGCGGGCAAAACGTTTCCTAAGTGGCTTCGGAGCAATGGTCACCTTCATTCCAAGAGGGGGGCCAGAGATCTCGGAGCGGGTGATGCAGGGCCTCTCGCTCGCCCAGATCGCACCGAGCCTCGGTGGCATCGAGACCCTGGTCTGCCGCCCGGTGACTACATCTCATGCGGGGCTAGGCCCAGAGGCCCTCGCCGAATCCGGCGTCACGGCGGACATGATCCGTCTTTCGGTGGGCATCGAGGATCCGGAGGATCTCGCCGCCGACATGCTTCGAGCCCTGGAAGCGTGATAAAAGTAAGTGATCATCTTTGGAGGCTCGAGATTTGTGTATCGAAAAGCAACTGAACGTATCGTACTGTCATTGGCCTGTGCTCTAGGCCTCATCTTCTTTGTTTCCTGCGCGAGCGAGGTCTCGTGCAGCGAGCGTGCCCTGGCCTCCGAGAGCGAGGTCCCCGATCACGAAAAGCCGTCTTCCGGTGACGACGGCGTGAAGACGGCGTCTCTTACGGTCGATGGCGCGCCATACGATAGAGGGGAAGCACAAGAGCCCGCCGACGAGGACTGGCTCGTCTTGCCCGGACCTTCACTCGATGGATGGAAGCCCAGACTAGGCCCCCACGAGCCGCCTAGCTTGGGGCCACAGCCAGGCGGGCCAGAGGGCCTCGTAGCCCTTGCAACGGGCTTCAACGCCCGCGTGTTCAGATCGCCCGGCAGTCAGCACATCTTCGGCGAGGTCCGCCGCGGCAACCGCTTGGCTGTGGAGCCGGCGAGCGGACCGGGCTGCACCGATGGAGAATGGTACTCCTTGCGGGAGCGCAACGGCTACGTCTGCACCAGCGCGGGCTTCATCGTCTCCGATGAGCCTCCGCTAGAGTATGAGGACCGTCAGCGCCAGCCGGATATCTCCGTTCCTCTCGGCCTCGATCATGCCAAGGTGATCACGCCAGGAGCCCCAAGGCTTTCCAGGCTTCCCACTCGCGAGGAAGCAGGGAAGCTCGACGCCGTGGCGGAAGGCGAGCTCAATCACAGAAGCCTCGGCGATCTCGTGGCCGTAAGGATGGTAGGCGACTTCTTCCTCGCCGTCGACAAGGAGGTGATGCACGAGGGAGAGCGGTACATACGTACGGTGAAGGGCCAGTACGTCAGAGCACGAGACATCGAGATGATGGAGCCGCCGACGATGCACGGCGAGCATCTCGGGGAGACCTACGAGCTTCCTCTCGCCTTCGTCTACCTGGAGGACTCTCCGGTTTACTGTAGAAGCGAAAGCTCCGCTCGGGGTGAGCTCGAGCATTGCGGAGAAGCGCGACGTTTCTCGCGATTCAACGTCGAAAACATCGTGCTACAGCAAGACGAAGAGTGGGTCTTGAGCCGCGAAGGCTTCTTGATCCAGCGATCGGCGGTGAGGATCGCCGAGAAGATCGAGCAGCCCTCAAAGGTCCAGCGCAACCCCAAGTGGGTACATGTGGATCTAGGGGAGCAGACGCTCGTGGCCTACGAAGGGACGACGCCCATCTTCGCGACTATGATCAGCTCGGGGCGGGAGGGCTACACGACGCCGACCGGCACTTGGCGAACGACTCGCAAGTACCTGACCCGCACAATGCGGGGCGGCCGGGTTCCCATCGATTTCTACTACGTGGAAGAGGTGCCCTGGGCAATCTTCTACAACCGCGGCTACGCCGTCCACGGCGCCTACTGGCACAACAACTTCGGCCAGGTGCAGAGCCGCGGATGCACCAATGTGCCTCCGGCCGATGCCAGGTGGCTCTTTTTCTGGTCCACCCTGGCCATACCAGAGAACTGGCATGCCGTGACCTGGTCACCGGGCATCTGGTGGCACTTCACCCGAGATTGAGGCGGCCACGGGCTCATAGTTTTCGACACCGCGAAGCGGTCTCCTCTGGCCCAAAGCCCTCCCGGCAGCCAGAATCAAACCTGTATGGTGCGCCACCGGCCGCGCCGGAAGACTACTCCAAGCCAGACCGATCGCACGATCCAGTCAAGCGTGCTGCCGATCCAGACACCGATGAGCCCCATGCCAAGGGGGAAGGCTAGAGCCCAGCTCGCGAGCACGCGCACGAACACGGGGCCGACTATCGCTACTATCATCGGAGTGCGGGTGTCGCCGGCCCCACGCAGGGATCCGGCGAGCACATCGGTGGCCGCCATGAATGGCTGCGCCAGCGCGGCAATGAGCAAGACCCTCGCCCCCAGCGCGATTATCTCCTCCTCGCCGGAAAAGAGACCGATCAGATGGCGGGGAAAGATCACGAACGTAAGAGCCACGAGTAGAAGAACCCCTATCGCCATGGCCGTCGCCATCTTGCCGCAGTCCTCGGCTCGATCGGGATCCATGGCTCCAAGCTTCTGAGAGACGAGGGCGCCAGCCGCGATCGCGAACCCGGATGAAGTGATGAAACCAATCGACTCGATGGCAAGAAGCGCTTGATTGGCCGCCATGGCCGTGTCTCCAAGCCGGCCGATTAGCGACGCAAAAACCAAGAAGCCCAAGTGAAAGATGACCCGCTCACCAAAAGCCGGGCCGCTGACCCTGAGTATGTCCCGAAGGGCGCGCCGATCTCCTTCGTCGGGACGGGCCAAAATCAGCCTCGCCATATGCCGCCTGCGAAGCAGCACTACCGCCGCAAGGAGTCCTTCCAAGGCAAAGGCAGAGACGGTTCCGAGCGCGGCGCCTCCTATCCCGAGCTCGGGCATGCCCATGTTGCCGAAGATGAACAGCCAGTTCATCGTCACATTCACCATGTGACAGACGGCCGAGATGAGAAGCGGGGTCCTCGTGTCTCCCGATGCCTGGAGGGCCGTGAAGCCGAGCATGCCGAAGAAGTAGATGGGAGTGAACGGGAATACGATGCCAAGATAGGTCATCGAAAGCCGGCGAATGGAAGCCGTTTCCGGGGCCGATCCCGCCATCAGATCGGCCACCAACCCTCGGCTGGTGAAGCCCGCGACCGCGACTATGGCTCCTATCAAGAGCGCGAAGGAAAGGGCGCTCCGGATGGCTCGCTGGGCTCTCTTCTCATCTCTTCCGCCCACGCTCCTTCCAACCACCGCCACGGTGCCGGCACTGAAGGCGGTGAAGATCATGAAGACGGACCAGAGCAGCGGTCCGCTGACCTGCATCGACGCCAGAGCTTCAGGATCGTAGCGGCCGAGCATCAAGCGATCGACGATGAAGACGACCGTCATCAGCAAGCCGCGGGCAATCGCCGGCCAAGCCAGAGCCGCTACCTCTTTGGCAAGGCTTTTTGGCTGTTCGATTGCCGTTTCAAATGCGCGGGCCTGCTCCAAGTTCAACCTCCAATAATCGAAAAGCTAGAGCCGGATGGCCGTGAAGTCATCAAGGCCAGCCCGATAAGGCGCGCAAGAAAAACGAGGCTGAGGAAGAGACCACACGCCACAATCAACAAGGATCACCGGTCTTGGGCAGCGCCGGGCGGAACGAAGCTAGGTCGCGCTCGACAAGCCGGCCGGCGGATTGCCCCAAAGGCGGCTCGAAGCTCTGTGACGGAAGATCCAGCCTCTCGACGGCCTCGGCAAAATCCCGGGCCGCTCTTCTTCGAAGCTCTTTGGTGCTTCTCATGCCGCATTCCGCTCCCAACGCTCCGGCGAGTCGCTCTCGAAGAGCCAGCATGGAATCGACCTCGAGAGGGCTCTCACGGATTCCTAGCGCCTCGATCCTCTCGTCGAGCAAACCAATCATCCAAGCCACTCTCTTGCGCCAAGCGCACTCTCGCATGTTCATTGAAGTCCTCTTCCTTCCGGCATGAAAGCTAGCTGTCCTTGGCCGCCTTTGCCCGGGCCGTCGGGACAGCCTCATGCGATGCCTCTACCCGAGTGTGGATTCCTCCTCGGATATTGAAGTCGCCGACAACCTTCATCCGCCTAGGGCTCACCTTGGCGACGAGCTCGTCGAGAACGAGGTTTGTAACGGCCTCGTGAAAATGGCCCTCATCACGAAATGACCAGAGGTAGAGCTTCAAGGACTTCAGCTCGATACATAACCGGTCTGGAACGTACTCGATATGCAGTGTTGCAAAATCAGGCTGGCCGGTCATCGGACAAACGGAGGTGAACTCCGGACAGTCGAACCTGACGACATAGTCTCGATGGGGAGCTGGGTTCTCGAAGGTCTCTATCTTCTTGCTCGGGCTGGTGCTCATCGGTGCTCACGGGTTGTTGGTCGTCGAGGCGAACGAATGCTCGTATAGCGCGTCCAAAGAGAAGTCGCCAGCAAGACTCCCCTGATGGGTAGACGACGGCTCGGGCATTCTGCCACCGAAGGCAGGCTGCTTTTCGATAGCAGCCGAATCTTACAACGTGCGAAGTGTTCCCAAGGACGAATCGACCATTCAGATCTGGCCCCAATCAGTGGCAAGAGGACTACTAGCGCAGCGCCATAGTGGGATGAAATCATCCACCCAGAGCGCCAACAAGAAAGCCTCGCGAGAGACGAAGGAGGCTTTAGGGACCAAGCCTGGCGACCCAGCAAGGGCTTGATCTTCGATTTTTCTAGAAAAAAAGGGGACAGGGTAGGGGTTTCACCACTGGCCGGCTGGTGTCGTGCTGATTAGTAATGAAGGGCGACACGCCCCGTTCCAGTGACGGGAGAAAGATACATGCGCGAGCAAGACAACACGAATGTCGCTCAACAGGTCGAGCGCCGCGCGGAGATCGTCGATATCCAGACTCTCCGGGATCGGCGATACGCGGAGCTGATGGCAACAGCCAGGACCCTGATGATCGAGTGTCGAGATAACGAAGCTCTGGCAGCCTGCAACGAGGCGCTTCGTCTCATTCCAGGCTCTCTAGACGCTCTCTTGCTCGCCTCTACTCTTTGTGCCGTCCGGGGATCGA
>SKWY01000226.1 GCA_007128675.1 Deltaproteobacteria bacterium
CACCATTGGGCCGTCGCACCGCTCGCATTTGAGCTTGGTGGGGGTCTCCTCTCGCTTGACGTCCGGCATCTCCTCCTCGGCTTTCGCCAAGGTCTCCTGAAACCCCTCGTAGAACTGTTTCAGAACTCGCTGCCAGTCGGCCTTACCCTCCTCGACGTCATCGAGATCGGTCTCGAGCTTCGCGGTGAACTTGACGTCCATTACCCTCGGGAAGCTGCTCACGAGCAGATCGGTCACCAAGACCCCTAGATCGGTGGGGTGGAACCGGCCGGCATCCTTGCTCACATACTCCTTGTCCTGAATCGTGGAGAGAATGGATGCGTATGTCGACGGCCGGCCGATGCCCTTGTCCTCCAACTCCTTGACGAGGCTGGCCTCATTGAAGCGAGGCGGTGGCTGCGTGAACTGCTGGAGCGCATCGACCCTGTCGAGCTCGAGCCGGTCTCCAACGTTCACATCCGGCAAAGTCGTGCCCGTACCGCTTTCATCCTCCTGCCCTCGCTCCGATCTCTCCTCATCCTCCTCCGTTCTCTCGCCATATACCGAAAGCCATCCAGATCTTTTCAGGATGCTCCCAGTTGCCTGAAGGAGATACGGCCCAGTCTTGGTCTCTATCCTCGTCTGGTCGTAGACCGCGGGCACCATTTGGCAGGCAATGAACCTCTTCCAGATGAGTTCGTAGAGACGAAATGCATCGCGCTCCAAAAATGGCTTCACCTTTTCCGGCGGATAGTCAGCGGACGTCGGCCGGATCGCTTCGTGGGCATCCTGTGACTTCTTGCCGGTCCTAAATAGGTTGGGCTTGCTCGGAAGCTTATCGTCTCCATAGGTCTTCGCGATATAACCGCGAGCCATCGAAACGGCATCGTCGGAAAGCCGCATCGAGTCGGTGCGCATGTATGTGATTAGACCGACCGCCCCCTCACTGCCGAGTTCGACCCCCTCGTAGAGGCGCTGCGCCACGGTCATCGTCTTCTTCGCTGTGAACCTGAGCCGATTCGAGGCCTCCTGCTGCAGCCGGGAGGTGATGAAGGGCGGAGGGGCGTTCCGGTTGCGTTCCTTGCGCTCTACGCCTGTCACCTCGAGGCTGGCCGCCTCTATGGCCTCCTTGATGGCTCCGGCCTCGTCCGAGGTAGCAACCCTACGCTTCTTATCGTCAATCTTCACAAGGCGAAGGACGAAGGGGGGCGCAATGCTTGCCCGAACGTGAGCATCGATATTCCAATACTCCTCCGGTACGAACGCCGAGATGCCTCGCTCACGCTCCACGATCAATCGAACGGCCACCGACTGAACGCGTCCCGCGGAGAGCCCACGACGCACCTTACGCCACAACAAGGGGCTTATCTGGTAGCCGACGAGCCTATCGAGGATTCTACGAGCTTGCTGCGAGTTGTACTTGTTCTCATCGAGCCGAGACGGGCTCTTCATGGCATCCTGGATCGCCTTGCGAGTTATCTCGTTGAAGAGGACTCTGACGACCTTAGATGAGTCGCCTTGCTCCCTGCTTATCGGGGCCTCGCCACCACCAATCTCCTGGGCAATATGCCAGGCGATCGCCTCACCTTCCCTATCGGGGTCTGGCGCTAGGAATACCCTCTCGGCGCGACGGGCGACCTTCTTGATCTCCTGGAGAATCTTCCCCTTGCCGCGAATAGTCTCGTAGCTGGGCTGGAAACCGTCCTCCAGCTCCACCCCGAGCTTGGACTTGGGAAGGTCCTTTACATGTCCGACGGAAGCCTTGACCACGTACTCCTTGCCAAGATAGCGACCGATGGTCCTTGCCTTCGCGGGCGACTCTACGATTACGAGGTATTGAGCCAAGGACTCACTCCTCCCTAGCGACTCTGGTTCTGTGTCTGTTTTGCGTTTTGTTCATACGGACTAGATCCAATGCGAAAAACGAGCATCAGGCTCTCCCGCTTGGGTTCGAGCGTTGACCCGCACCAGCCAAAACGTATCCACCTGCTACCTTCTCCGCCAACCCAGCCATCTCGAGTTCGGTGAGAGCTGCCGCAACCTCGGCGCCAGACAGCCCGGTTCCATCGGCGAGAGTGTCCGCTCCCCGAGGCAAGCCCTCCAACCGTTCGAGAAGCCTTTGGGCCCCCACGGTCAAGAGAACCTGGGCACCCGTTGCAACCGCTCCTCCCCTATGTTCGCTCCGGTTATCCTCGAGCCATCGCTCCGCGCGACCCCCATCGACATCGCGACCCCTCATCTCGAATAGGAGCCCGACCACGTCGCTTGCATCCAGGACGGCGGCGGCACCATGAACCAACAAGCGATTCGGACCGGCGCAGAGGGCGCGGCGGGGATCACCGGGCACGGCGCAGACCAACCGATCCTGGCAGATGGCGTGCCTTGCCGTCGACAAGGTCCCGGAGTTGAGCCTACCCGAGACGACGACAACGACGTCGGCCAGCCCCGAGATGATCCTGTTTCGTTTGGAGAAGAGGCCTGGATTGGGGCCCGTCCCCGGCGGCATCTCCGAAACTACGGCGCCACCCAGCTCCACGATGTCCTTGAAGAGGCGCCGATTGCGAGAGGGATAAGGCTTGTCTAGACCCGTTCCCATTACCGCCACGCTATGGCCGCCGGCATCGAGTGCCGCGCGATGGGCGGCGGAGTCGACGCCGAGCGCACCTCCACTTACCACGGTGACACCAGCCTCGGCCAGACCCGCCGCAAGAGCCTGCGCTTGCCCTCGGGCCTGCGAATCAGCTGTTCTGCTGCCTATTATGGCGACGCTGTAGCTTCTTTCCAGTGGCCCCAGATCGCCGCGAACGTACATCATCAACGGCGGCTCACTATCACGCTCGCAGGCCCGTAGGAGCGCCAGCCGCGTCGGCCATGCCACGTGAGCGGCTGTGAGGATATCCGCATTGCACTTGGTCGCCTCGCTTCGGACATTTCGAAGGTGTTCGGCGAGGTCGGATACCTTGGCGAAGGCGTTGCCAGACCCCGGTCTAGCCGCGGATGCAACCTGGGCCAGCTCCGAAAGCGGCCGCGAGGCCGCCGCCGCAAAGGAACCGAACTTCTCTCGCAAGGCGCGCAGGCTCGCCGGTCCTAGTCCCGACAAGCTAGCCAAGGCCGTCAAGGCGTCTGGTTCGTTCCATTCGTAGTTCGGCACTTGCCCCTCCAAGTAGGTCTTCTATTCTCGAGACACGCGTTTCAAACGGGTCGGGTGCGTCTATAACGGCGCCCCAAGGCTGCCGTCAAGCGCTGGGCCCACTGCCGCATGGAGCAAACGGCCCAAAATACGCTCCTCCGTTCGTCAGAAGCTCACTCGAAAACCGGCCCGCCCAAGGGCGGGCCCGCCACGGCGAGGAAGCTTTGGCGGGTCAACGCGAGGCCTGTCGCCGGCTATCGTTAGGGCGCATCACGACCCGCTCCCCGGGGCTAATCTCCCTAAGGCTGCGAAGCACCAAGCCGACCGACGTGTTCTCTCTGGTCTCGACGATCAAAATCGACCCAACGGTCTCCCATGGAAGCTCCAGCTCCTCGTCGAGATGGAGGTACTCCGCCAGAGGATCGCCTTGACGCATGACATCGACGGTGTTGCCGACCTGAACGCCCTCGAACTCTCCCAGATCGAGGAAGACGTACTGATTCTGACCGAACACTCGGGACCTTGGAATCATGGCCGCAATTATGATCCCCTCTACCTCGACGGTGTTCTCCCGTCTCGTAACATCACGAGTAAAGGCCTCCGTCCACGGAACGAGCCGATCCCCTCGCTGCACCGCATCGAGGGTGTCTCCGATCTCGCCGGTCGCGAGCCCATCGGGATGCATCTCGACGACGCGAAGCTCACCTAGCAGCTCGGTGTGAAAGCCGAAAGGCTCACCGGTATTCGGATGAACAACCTCCCGCCCCGTTCGAAAGACGACGTAACGTTGGCCGACAGTGGCATCGTGAGCTTGAAGATAGACACGGTCGAATCGAGTCAGGAGGGTCTTCTCCTCGAAGGAGGCAACTATGGTACCGACCGAATCCATCTCCTCTCTGGTGATGAATCCCTGATCGATTATCCGCACGCTCTGCGGGATGCGATATGTAAGCTCGCCGGCTGTCGTGACGATCTCGTCCGCCAGCTCATGGTCGGTGACTACTACTCCATCTTCTGGATCGATGAGCTGAGCAGGGCCCAGCGCCGATGGCGCCATGAAACGTATGACGTTGCCCGGATAAATCCAGTGCGGGTTGGCGATCTGGGGATTGAACGACCAGACCTGCGGCCAATACCACGGGCTCCCTAGAAACCTATTACTAATGTCCCACAACGTATCACCGGTCTGTACGGTGTAACTTCTGGGAGCATCAGCCAGCGCATCGTCGATCGTAGCGACCTGGTCACCCTGGGCGTGACCTTCAACGTCAGAATGAGACTCGGCCCCTTCGAGCGGTTGAGACCAAGCACCGGTCACAAGACCCAAGAGACAAAAAGGCAGCAGCCATCGGCCGCGACAAATGGCATGTCGAACACGCATCTGGCATCCTCCCGCAATGAGGCGGTTTCCTTGATTGTCGCCGACAGCGGCCTCAAGTCAAGGAACCGAACGCTCACCCGGCGTCCAAGTCAATAAAATAAGGTCAGCAGCCTAATGATATATACGCAAGCTGACGGCCGGTCATACCCCCATCTCGACGATGACTGAAGTAGTTTTCGGCATCACAGGCGGTGCATCCGCCGACCCTCTCCACATGCACCTCGAGCACGCCAGCATCGATCAAGGCTAGCTCGTTCGCCCGGGCTAGATCGACCCAAGAGGAGCCCAAGCGAGCCGAAAGCGCCCCCGGAGCAGTTCGCTCGATCTCTTCTGCCACTTCATCACCAACCCGGTAGCAGCAGGGCCCAATGGCCGGCCCAATCGCCGCCAGGAGCCGATCCGGCGCCGCGTCGAACCGATCTATCAGAGTTTCGACCGCTACCCTTGCGACCCTGGCCACCGTTCCCCTCCAGCCCGCGTGTACGGCGGCGACGGCTGGTACCTCGGGATCAGCGAGGAGAATAGGCACGCAATCCGCGGTCCGAACGCCAAGCGTCACGCCTCGAAGATTGGTTGCTAGGCAATCAGCCATCTCTGCACGAACAGAGTTCGGATCGAAGCCGCGCCCCAAAACGATCACTCGATTACCGTGAACCTGGCTGGCCAGATGGACCGTCTCCACCCCAGCCTGACTGGCTATCCGTCGAATATTCTCGTCCACCCGGCTCGGATCGTCCCCTGTACCGTAGCCTACGTTCAAGGAAGCCCAAGCCCCATCGCTCACGCCACCGACACGGGTGCAGAAACCATGGGCCACAACACTAGCGGACCCAAGTAGGGAAGAATGAATTACCCTCGGCGATCGGCAATCATCCGGTGAGGGAAGAATTGACACGCCTGTCCTCCGTCGTTCGAGGATCGAGGTTCAGCGAGCCGCTATGCAGTCGATCTCGACTCGTGCCCCCTTTGGCAAACCTGCCACGGCAACAGTGACACGAGCGGGTGGCTCCCCCTGAAAATAGCCAGCATAGACCTCGTTGACTGGGCCGAAGTCGTTCATGTCCACAAGATAGATGGTGGTCTTGACGACGTTCTCGAAGTCGAGGTTCGCCTCATGAAGAACCTCCTTCATGTTTCGCATTACCCTATGCGTTTCTTCCGTAACGTCCCCATCTCCGACTAGCTCCCCGGAACTGGGATCCAGCGGAATGCAGCCGGATAAGAAAGTCAGGCTGCGCGCATCGACTGTGACGGCCTGACTGTAGGGACCAATCGCCGCCGGGGCGCTGGCGCTCTCGATTATCTTCTTCTCCATGGTGAAGAGGCCTCCTGTGCGTGGGACGAGAATCATTGTGCATCTATCAGCGGCGCTCGGCCGCCGTCAAACAATACGGCCCCCGCCCCTTGGTTCCCTCGGACGCCAGAACTATGTGTGTCATGCAGCCATACGAGCGTCCGCTGGCCGTCCACGCGACCATAGGGCAAACCAGCGTCTCGGGACGACTCGAGGTCGGATTTACAGGCTGCATCCTACCCTACCCATAGCCGTACCTACCCAACTGGCTCGCCAAAGAGCAGCCACGAAAAAGGGGTTAGCCATGAAGACCTTCAGATGGATGATTGCTTTGCTGGTGGTTCCCGCCCTGATGATAGCTTGCCCGGAGCCCAGAGAGCCGACGATAGAGCCCTTCGAGGAAGAAGAGCGGCCGGTCGAGCCGGAACGAGAGGCCGAGCCCTACGAAGAAGAGCAAGTGGAGCTGACCGAACAAGAACGACATGAACGCCAGGCATACATCGACCGGGTGGAAGACGAGATAAATAGGCTGGAGGATCAGGTGGACAGACTTGAGGACCGGCTCGCGGATGCACCCGAGCAGGTCCGAACAGACGTTCAACCCCGCATCGACGTTCTCCGCGGGCATCTGGATGATACGAAGACCCGCTATGAGAACTGGGACGAGATGACCTCGGGGGCCTTCGAGCAAGCCCGTCGAGACGTGGACGATAGAATCGAAGAGGCGCGACGAACTTATCGGGAGATAACAGAGCAGGTCGATGAAGAGGTTGTTACTCCCGCCTCTGGCTAGTTACCTCTAGCAACAAGAAGACAAGGATCGCCGATTGGCCGTGGCCTATCGGCGATCCCCGAGCGAACCCCGAAGATGATCAGACTCGGTCCACGCTATAGACGCCTTTGATTCGCTCCAGCTGCCGGATTACCCCCTGCAGCTGCTTCAAGTCGCTAATCGCGACCTCGAAGGTCGTAACGGCACGATCATCCCCGGTGGACCTGCAGTTGGCCTGGGAGATGTTGACCCCCGCTTGGCTGAATGCCTGTGAAAGCTCGGCGAGAAGACCACGGCGATCCGTGGTGACGACGCGAATGGAAACAGGGCGGTTCACGCCCTTCTGAGCATCCCAGGTCACGTCCACACGCCGTTCGGGATCCGTCGAAAGCACCTTCTCGCATCCCGCCGTATGGACAGTGACTCCACGGCCCCTGGTGATGAAGCCCACGATGGGATCACCTGGAACCGGGTTGCAGCAACGACCGAACCTCACGAGGATGTCATCGATGCCTTGGATGGAGATACCGCTCTTCCCGGTTCGGCTTACTTTCTTCAAAAACTGTGAGAATCGGCCCTCGGGCTCGGGTGCCGGCTGCGGCTTGTCCTTCAGCTCCTCCTCGGGAAGGACTCGATTCACGATTTGAACCGGAG
>SKWY01000003.1 GCA_007128675.1 Deltaproteobacteria bacterium
AGGACCTGAGCGGCAGGCGCTACTTCCTTTCGGATCCCTCGGTGGGCATCTCTCACGCAGGCTTTTTCCAGGACGAGGCCTACACGGGAATCAGGCTGTCTGGTGGTCTCAACGCCAGCGCTGGCCTGTCCCCCGCTTCCAGACACTACAACCGTTACGGAAGCCTGTCTGGGTCCTTGAACGCCGGCCGAGCCTTCATCGACGGCCGGCTTTCGGCTAGCTGGAGCCTCTCGCTGGGAGTCTCTTTCTCTCGCTACAAGAGCCCCACGGCTCCCAAGCTCTCCGATGATGGTCTGGACATGGCTCTTGCCCGGGCCGATGGCTCGCAGCTTCTCGCCGGCCGCTACAACCTCGTCGCCGGAAACGCACAGCTAGGAAGCATGGGCAACACCTTCTCCTTGCAGGTTCGGGCGATGGAGGGTCTGTCGGCCAGCGTCTCTTTCGGCATATCCCATGGCTACAGATACTGCCCCCCAATAGATCATCTGTCTCCTCAATCTGTCGACAACCATGGCGATCCAGTGGTGCGTCAAGGGGACGTCTGCCGCAGTGATGGTATGACCGGCAGTCTTGGCGTCAGCTACGCTCTTGGCGGAGGATACAGCCTGGCGGCGAACATGAACTCCGCGCAACCCGTTTTCGCATACCGGGGAACGTCTCTTACCGAGGACAGCCGCGTCATGCGCTTTCCCTGGTGGGACCCCGATCTCCACATGACCTCTTTCTCCATGCGTGTCAGTAAATCCTTCTGACCCGCCGTCCCATTATTGCTTTTACCGTCTCACCCGCTCCTTTGAGGAGGATACTCATGAAGCCAAGGCTCATTCTTCCCGCCGCTATCCTGACGATGCTGTTCGGCATCATCGGCTGCGCCCAGGATGTTGGCGATATCAACCGCGTTCAGCCCAACTTCGTTCGAAAGGTCGATCTGGAGGGCGAGTGGTACCTTCGTCAGACGATTGCCGACGTCGGACCCATGGGGGATCTGGCAACCTCCTTCTACACCGTGACCGGTTGGACCTACGATACGGAGAAGATTCGCTGGGAGATCACGGAGGATATGCTGATCGCCTACCGTACCCACGAACGCTACCCCGGCCTCAATCCAATCGTGGATCGCGATAATGAGGAGATTGGCAACACGCCCGTCGTGGACGGTGTGGACGATGGGCACGAGAGCGACACCTACAAGGACGCTCCCGTCGCGGCCTACAGGATCGCGCGTCACTTCGATATTCAAAGACAGTACAACCCGGCCACCGGCGAGCAGACCAACGTGATTGTGGAGAACACCGCGGATAGGCCTTGGCGCGAGCGCGAGTACATGCGGGTCGACTGGTCGAAGAACATGATAACCCACCTCACCGGAGATGCTCTCCAGAGCTACTTCACCGTTTCGGATATCTGCCCCAGCTTCCTCGACTTCGCCCAGTATATCCCGGCGGACTTGGACAGCGACTGGATGTTCAAGATGGAGAGGCAAGACGAGGACGGCGAGTGGACGCCTCATAGATGGGATCCGACGGAGCCCGAGTTCGTTGCGGACTTGCGGCCGGACTACATCGACTTCACGCAAAGGATATTCTCTCAGCCTCCGAAGATTGGGTGGAGAACACGGGATGGCAGGACCGTTTGCATAGCTGCCTGCTACCTTCTCAGTGGCACGCATGACTGCACGAGCTCCGAGATCAAGGTGCGCACCTCGATCCTACGGGTCCCCGAGGAGCGTACCTTCGAGCCGCGCGTGTACGATCAGCACGATCAGCTGAAGTTCGGCTTCTTCAGGACGGAAAGAAAGATCGTGGATCGTTACGAGGGCGAGACCGATCCGGGCATGCTTCGCTTCGCGAACATCTACGATATTTGGGAGACCGCCTACGATGAGGACGGAGAAGTTCTTCCTTACAATCAGCGTCAGCCAAGGCCAATTGTATTCGCCCTTTCCAAGGGCTTTCCGGAGGAGCTGATCGAGGTCGCCGAGTTTTCGGCCTCGGAGTGGTCTCGCGCGTTCGCGCGCGCCGTCGCCGGTGCGCAGCGAAGATCTCTCGAGTCGGTCCAGGCCGAGTTCCCAACCCATGACGAGGATGGCAACTACATCAACCAGGGTATGTTCAGGCTCAACTACAACAGGGACGGCAGGGCCCTCATTGGAGACCTTAGGCACAGCTTCATATACTGGGTCGACAGCCCTCACCTCTTCGAGCCTCTGGGTTATGGTCCACTCTCGCCGGATCCCGAGACGGGAGAGGTTATCGCAGGCAGTGCATACATCTACGGTGCCCCCTTCGATAGACAGGCCCGGACGGTCATGAAGGTGGTCGATGCCCTCCTTGGCAACTACACCCTCGACGAGATCACCGATGGTCAGGACGTCCGAGATCTACTTGAAGACTACATGGACAGCAGGATTGATCCTCGTGCCAGCGGCAGCCTCTTTGGGCTGGGCTCCAACCGGTATGCTCGCGATCGTCTCGAGGGAGAGCTAGGTAACCTCACCATCGAGGATCTACGTATCGAGAACCTGGATCCACGAAAGCGCCAGCGTCTCGAGCTCCTTCAGGAGGTTGGTTTCGAGCACCCCACGTTCACCAGCAAGGAGGAGCGAATGGGTCGGCTCAAGGATACGCCCTTCGAGACGATGATGGTGAACAGCGAGATTAGAGCGGCGCTTCCGTCCCTCGATCTAGCACAGTCGTCGATGAACTCGTCGGTCATAGATGCTGCTCGCCCTTATACGACCGAGATCTTCGAGAACATGGCCATGCAGCGCATGCGAGAGGACTGGGCACTGGCGAACAACCTCACGTTCTCCGACTTTTTCGACTCCCAGGTCTTTGCGCTCGCTCAGTTCCTGAAGGAGAGGATGGAGCAGGATGGCTGGTCCTACATGGATGCGCAAGAGTACGTCAGGCAGCAGCAAGTGGCCGCGACGCTCATCCACGAGATTGGCCATGTCGTGGGCCTTCGTCACAACTTCCAGGGAGCTTTCGACTCGATCAACTACCGTCCAGAGTACTGGGACATGCGCAGGGAGAACCTTGTTGCCAACCCCGTCACCCTAGACCATCTCGAGCATATGAGCACCCTTACCGAGGCTCAGATCGAGGGCGGGATGGAGGGCTACCAGTATGCCTCCATCATGGATTATCACGGCGGGTGGACCAACGATGGGCATGGGCTTGGAAGGTATGACGAGGCCGCCATCATGTATGGCTATGGCGAGGCCGTCGAGGTCTTCGAGGAAGCGGGCCAGCGTTTCCGGAGCCGCTACTTCGAGACGACTCCAGCTGGTTTCTCCAGGTTCGAGGCACGCGGCTCGCCCGCCTACCCCCATCTGCTCGAGACGACCCACTACACCCGGATCCCCTACATGTTGGGTGATGGCGATCTGGATAGAGGGCTTGAGCGTCTCCAGAACAGAAGGGTGATGCCCTACGAGACCGTAAGGGCGATGAGAGATCCCGATCATCCCGAGCATGCCAACCGCTGGGTCGAGGTGCCCTATATGTTCTGCACCGACCACGAGCGTGGAACGCATGCGTCTTGCAATAGATGGGTGCACGGCGCCGATGTGTGGGAGATGACTCGCAACATCATCAACACCTGGGAGTCCTACTACTGGTTCAGTAACTTCAGGCGTGAGCGTTGGGGCTGGCATCCCTCCAGAGTGCTTTGGCGTTCCTGGCACTACTTCAGCTACTTCCCCAACTTCTATCAGCACTGGCTCTGGAACGAGTACATCGAGGAGGTCGTCGACGATCCCGTGCAGAGCTTCTACCTGCAGGCTGGCTCCATAGAGGGTTTCAACTTCCTTGGGAAGGTAATGGCCACGCCTCCTTACGGCTCATACGAGCTTGATCCCGTGAACAACACCTTTGAGTCAATATCCTATGGTGACGTGTCGGGAGCCGATCTCTTCATTCCACGAGGCCCGGGGAGGCGGCCCTCCTCGACCTACGACGGCCAGTCTGGCCATGAGTTCCATTTGTATCAGCTCGAGGCTGGCCACTACTGGGACTTCCTTGGAGCGCTTCTTGCCATCATCGAAGGCAGCGCGAGGGTGCTCGGCGAGGACATGGACTCCGACTTTGCCAGCTACTGGATTCCCTACACCCTGGTCTTCCAGGAAGAGGCCGAGAGGCTCTTCCACGGCATCTACATCAGGGACTTCAGAGACTTCGCGCCAAGGCTGATTGATGGAGAGATGGTCCATCGTCCGCTCTGGGACATGTATGGCGAGTTCTCCGATGACGAGTACTTCATGGATGAGGCTCCAGTCGTCGCGCCGGTCCATACCTCGAGCTTCCGCTTCTACGCTTTGATCTACGGCATGATCGGATATACGAGCGCACTCGACATGGACTACGCCGAGCGGGCCAGGATCTTCCGCATGGGCACGGGCGAGACACACGAAGTCGCCGAGGGCTTCGAGATCGAGACCTTCGAGAACCCCTTCAACGGTGTTGTCTACGGTGCTATCCACAAGCCTGGAGAGCGCCCCGGTGCTGGCGTCCAGATGATAAGGAAGGTGAACGAGCTCAAGGCCGAGTGGGAGCTAGGAAATATTTCCCAGTGGGTGCTTACGTCCATGGTCGACTACATGGAGCTCCAGATGTCACTATCCCAATGGTTCGGGAGGTTCATCTAGGAGCACCCGCCGGCCATCCTTGAGGGCCGGCGGCCGGGACTTTGGCGGCCTCGGGGCTTGTTGCCTCGGGGCCGCTCTCTTTTTGAGAGTTCTATTCTTTTTTCCGGACATTGTTTCGCGGCCTGCTCCCATGCTGGATTCGTTCTGGTGGTGGCTATCCGTCAGCTTTTCGCAGACCGTGACATTCCTCTTCCGCTCGGCCGAAGGCGGCATTAGACTTTCTAACGGTGAAGGCCAATCGACAGCTATCGCTTCCCTTCAAGGGACCGGTTCCCCCTGGGTCTACCTTTACGTCGGCAGAGGGCGGTAGACCTCGGTCACTCATATCCACAATTCCCTCCGTGGGGGATGATGAGCGCGTCCTTCCAATTCCTACCGAGGCGCGTGCCAAGGCCCTGGTCCTCGCCGACGAGCTGCGAGGACGTCTTGGCTATGGGGTGAGGGTGCTCGTTACCGACAACCGATCATCGCTTGTAACGGCACGGTGGGACGATAGGCTGGGCGGCTATGTTTTCAGGATTCATCACATGTTCCTCGAGGCCGATGCCGGCACCATCGATGCGCTCGCCGACTTCGGGTCGGGACGAAGAAAAAAGGTTGCTGGCCGGGTTCTCGATGGCTTCATAGATCGTCACCGAGATCGCATCCGCAAGGATCCCGCCGCCGGTCCCAGGGCGCCGGCTCCACCAAGGGGACGCCACCACGATCTGCAGCTAATCTTCGATAGGCTCAACGCCGACTACTTCGGCGGTAGAGTCGTCGCCCGTATTGGCTGGGGAGAGAGCAGGGGGCATGGTCGCCGTCGCCGTTCGATCAAGATGGGAAGTTATGTTCACGATGCCCGCCTGATCCGAATCCATCCGGCCCTCGACAGGCCACAGATACCCGACTACTACGTGGCCTGGGTCGTCTACCACGAGATGCTCCATCAGGTTGTTCCTCCCGTGAAGAGCAAGGGCAGGACGAGCTTCCACTCCGCCGAGTTTCGCCGCCTGGAGAGGGCCTTTCGTGACGCCGCACGCGCCCAGGCCTGGGAAGATCGCAACTTCGACCTTCTGCTCCGTGGCTGACGCCATTGTTGTTGTCAGCTCGTGACGCTCGATGTCAGGTCGCCAATCCAGAGTTCCTCGGCTCTGACCGCGGGAGCTATCGGGTATAGACGAAGGCCGCTCACGTTTCGGCGGGCCACTGCCGTTATGCGCTGGTAGTACAAAGGCAACAGAGGGGGATCATCGTGGATGATTTGCTCGGCCTCACGATAAAGCTCGGCCCTACGATCGGGATCTATCGTGCGTCGTGCCCGTTCCGTTGCTTCGTCCAGCTGTTCGTTGCGGTAGTCGAGCTTGTACATCTTTTGTGCCGAGCTGTTGCAGAAGGTGTGAAGGTAGTTGTCGGCATCGGGGTAGTCGGCGACCCAGGCGGTTCTTACGATGTCGAAGCGCCCTTCTCGCAGTCTCTGGAAGTACTCATTGGTGGCGACAGGAACCTCCTTCACACGGACCCCGGCCTTCTCGAGAGGCGCGAGCAGGCGTCGAGTAGCCGATATCCACCGCTCGTCGCGGCTTTCTTGGTACACCCAGGAGAGCTTGAGGCTGCCTGTCCCGAGTTTTTCGAGGGCGGCCGCGGCAGCTCGTGGGTCGAAGGGGTGCGGCTTCAAACGAGGATGATGGCCCTGGAGGCCGGGGGGAGTCAGGCAGGGTGCCTGGCCCTCGCGACTGCCGCGCTCTTCCTCGAGGTAGCCAGGCACATCGAGGGCCATACAGAGGGCAGCTCTCACTTCCCGACGATTCATTGGAGGACGCCCGCACTGGAAGAGGAGCATGTTCGTCGCAACCAGCTCTCGCTGGTAGGAAACTAGAGAGGAAGGGAGCAGCCCGGGATTTCGATCGTACTGGGCGGGGACGGTGAGGGCTACATCCAGCTCACCGATCGCCAGGTCCTTGATGAGATCCTCGCCGTTCGTGTATCGGGTACGTACCTCGACGCGATCTAGGTGGATGGCGGAGGACTTGTAGGCCCCTTCGTGTCTGCGCAGAATCAAGCTGTCCGGGCTTGCTTCCAGGAGTCTAAAGGCGCCCGTGCCGACTGGCTTACCCTTCTCGGGCCAGCCTATGAAGCAAATGGACGAGGCAAGGACGGAGAGAAAGAAAGAATGGGGCTCGCGCAGTCGCACCTCGAGGGTGTGTGCTCCGCTAACTCGAATTCCTCTGACCTCGTTGGCTCGTCCGCTTTGGAAAGCGTCGGCGCCCTCTATATGAGAGAACAACGATGCCGCCGGCGAACTCGTCTCCGGTTCGAGGTGTCTTTCGAGAGCACGCTTGGCGGATTTCGCGGTGAAGGGCTTGCCGTTGTGAAAGGTGACGCCGCGGCGCAGCCCAAGAACGTATCTGCAGCCGTTGTCCGAGATGCGCCAGGACTCGGCGAGATCGGGGAGAATCTCGGCGTTTTCTCCTGTACGCAGAAGGCCATCGTAGATCATCCCAGCGACGGTGGTCGTATGGAAGCGGATTGTCCTGACGGGATCCAGGCCCTTTGACTCGCCCAGGATGTCG
>SKWY01000395.1 GCA_007128675.1 Deltaproteobacteria bacterium
AACGGTGGAGCCGCTGTCTCGTGCACCGTCTCTCTATCGTTCATCTAGAGGTTGTCGAGCAGCTCTGTGAGCCGGACTCGCAGTGCGCCGGCTATCTTGTATAGAGAGGAGATCGAGGCGGATGACTCCGCTCTTTCGATCTGCGAAAGCAGGCTTACCGACAGACCGGTACGTCGAGCTAGTTGACGCAAGGTGAGATCTCTATGCCGTCGAAGCTCTCGGATCTTCGCTCCGATCACGCGGTGAAGCTCTCCTTCGGGGTCAATCAAGAGGCCCTTTCGCGCTAGGGCGCGAGAAACCGCCGATTTGAACTCCTCTACGCGAAAAGGCTTCTTGACGTAGTCCGATGCTTGGTGCTGCAAACCGACGACCGCTGTTTCCACGGAAGGGTATCCGGTGAAGATGATGACAGCTATGTCCTCGTCAGTCTTTCGGATCTCCTTGAGAAGCTCCGTGCCCTCCATTCCCGGCATCATAAGGTCGAGGATTACGAGATGATAATCCTGTTCCTTTAGGGTCTTCAGCGTGTCCTTGGGATTGGTGATGGCCTTGACCTGGTACCCTTCTTTTTGCAGCAACATCACCAGGTAATCACATACATCCTTGTCGTCATCGACGACCAGAACCCGGATCTCCAGGTGGCGCCTTAGCTTCTCCTTGCCGGCGCGTTTCGCCTCGACTTCAGATGACGCTAGCGTGTCGGACACTAGGCTCTCCACACAAGGTTAGGGACTCTCCCGTTGCATCTCTAATCCTCTCGGTAGCTTGCGTATTCGTCGAGGATCGCCCTCACGTCGGGAGCTTGTCGATGGTTGGGGTTTGTCTGCAAAAACCTTCTGTAATGAATCGCTGCTTGCTCCCGATCACCAATCCGAGCATAAGAAGTGCCTAGAAGAGCGTGTGCCGCAGATTGCCCTTGTGGGTCTAGGCGCAGAGCGCGCTCCAGATGAACGATGGCTTCTCGAGGCTCGTTGTTGTTCAAATGGGCCCTGCCTGTCATATGGGCTTCTCTTGCTTCCAGCTCGTTCGCCGAGGGACCTGTCT
Source organism: Deltaproteobacteria bacterium (assembly GCA_007128675.1). Lineage (GTDB taxonomy): Bacteria > Myxococcota > Myxococcia > SLRQ01 > SLRQ01 > SKWY01. Next base: position 1,045 of record SKWY01000395.1, read on the forward strand.
GTGTGGCGACCTTGCTCGTCTTCTGTGGCCGGCGTTGCTTTTGGGCCGAGGCGAGTCTTTGTTTGCGTTCCTCCCGGGCGATACGGGCTCTTTCCGCGCGCTCTCGACCACGTTCGGCTCTGTTAATCAGATTGGAAGCGCGTTCGTCCCCGGGTGAAAGCGCCAGGACCATTTCGGCCGATTCAATCGAGTCGTTCCATTGTGACGCACGCAGGGCCGCGCGAGCATCGTCCACGAGGCTAGCCACGTACTTGTCGAAAATCTCGTCATGATGGGAGGCGGCTCGTTCTGCGTAGAGAGAGTCATCTGGGACTGCCGATATGAGGTTCCATGCTTCTTCCCAGAGTCCGGATTCGGCGGCGGCCAGGGCTGCATCAAGCTTCTCTTCGGCTCGTGCCTCCGCCTCCACTCTGTTGAGCCCTTGGAGCGCGGTGGAGCTTGAGGGATCAATCTCCAATGCACGTCGATAAGCGTCGATTGCATCGGACCAGTGTTCGCTTTCCGCCGCATCTCCGGCTGCCTGTATGGCTTCACGCAGCTGCTCTCCAACGTCGTCGACTACCTCCCAGTGAATCTCTGGCACGGACTCATCGGCTTCCGGCTCCACTGTCGGCTCGCTACCGGTGAATATGAACGCCGCCGCAACCGCGAGTGCGCCAAACACGCCGGCTGCCCCCAGGATCAAGGGGAAGTTGTTCTTTCGCGCGGGGCTCGCCGCCGGCCTGGTCATTGGCTCGACGGGCATTTGAGCCCTTACCGTTTCACCTTGAGAGCTGGAGGCGGTGTAGACGAATGGATCATCGGGATCGGAGAAGCGAATCTTGACGTGGCCCAGTTCCACTACGTCGCCTCGTCGCAGATCGGTCAGGGAGTAGTCCTCTCCGTTGACTCGGATGCCATTCGCCGAGCCCTGGTCCAGAATCTTCCATTTTCGGTCCTTGTCGAGGTAGACGCGGCAGTGATTGCGAGACATGGACCTATGGTCGATCGTGATGTCGTTGTCTTCCGTTCTTCCGATGCCGACCGAGGTGTGCTCTATCTCGAATGTTTGCCCCGCGTAATCTCCGGACAATCCTACGAAGCGAGGGCGCTTGCCGGGAGACAGGGGTCGTCGCTCATCGGTTGGCTTCAGCGAGCCAGGGTCGATGCGAATTACGGCGGTGGCCTCCCGGGAGCTCGGCATGCGGGGATCATCGAGGGAGATCAGGTCGGGCTCTTCCCTGACCCTTTCCGTCTCGCTGTCCGTTGTTTCTTGCTTGCTTGTCGTCTCTTGCTCGGTGGGCTTCTCCGCAGCGGCCTGAACCTCGCTCTGCTTTGGAGGCGAGGGCGGCTCCTCCTTGTCGACCCTCGCTTCGCTCGCCGGCGCCGTAGGCTGCTCGGTGTCTTCCGAGATCTCCCAGGGAACCTTGGCGGTCTTCGTCGTTTGCTCCGAGTAGGGGACCCGGGGTGGAGGGGCGATTGGACGTTGTTGGGGAGCCGTTGGGACCGATTGTCTCGAAAAGGAAACGGCGTCTTCTCTGGCCTCGGATGAGTCCGGCCCGTCTACGTCCGCTGAAAGCGCGTCTATGGTCTCTAGCTGGATAGCGAGGTTGTAGTCGCCTATCTCGATGAGATCGCCTTCCTGCACCTCCACTCTTCCTTGCACCCGGTCACCGTTGACCTTGACTCCATTGTAAGAGCCCAGGTCCTCTATGAAGACGTTCTTCTTTGCCCGCATCAGGCGAGCGTGACGGCGGGAGACGTTTCTTTCGGTGAGACGAATGGTGTTCCCGTCCACTCGGCCAATTGAGATCTCGTCGCGGGCGAATGGGACAACAGTTTTCCGTCCGTCGTCGTCCTCGATGATGAGCTTCATCCCAACTCCTCGACCGGCGGTATTGGAAACCGATCGTGCGACGGGGCCAACGTGCTTCCTACTAGACGATTTTTAGCACGAGGGGCCCATTCCATTCAACTGATCCACAGCCTTCGAAAAGCGCTATATTTCCAGACGATGCTGACTATCCGCAACCCTCTGGTAAACGAGCAGATCGATCTGGAGGAGTTCGAGGAGCGGGTTCGTCGTGGAGAGATTCGTCCAGACACCGAGATTCTCTTTCCCGCCGTTGCTGGGGAACGATGGGTTCGTGCCGGAGATCTCGAGGTATTTCGGGGGCTTTACGACCCCGTTCGAGTCTACTTCACCCGTTACTTCAGGTTGTCTCGGTTTCCCGTAGTTACCACAATCGTAATACTGGTGAACCTTCTGGTCTTCACCGCCATGGCTCTTTCATTCCCCCGCACGGGGACTCATTACAGCATCGAGGCCATGGTCGCGTTCGGAGCCAAGACTCCCCCGCTCATCGCCGATCTAGGCCAGTGGTGGAGGCTCTTGACCGCCAGCTTCGTTCATAGGGACATTCTCCACTTGGCGTTCAACATGTTCGTTCTGTTCAACGTCGGGGGAGCCTTGGAGAACACTTTCAGACCGGTGCAATACCTGACGCTTCTTCTCGTCTCGGCGCTTGGCACCACAATCTTGTCTCTTGTTGCTTCCGATAGCGTGAGCGCTGGAGCTAGTGGAGTAGTCTTCGGATGCCTTGGCGGCCTGGTCGTGTTTGGTCTGAAATACCGAGAGATCATCCCAGTTCGGTACCGAAGCTTCTTTGGCGCTGCAGTAGCGCCTTATGTGATGGTCTTTTTGTGGATGGGCTGGGTTTCTTCTGGAATCGACAACTGGGGCCATCTTGGTGGTTTGATTGCCGGGACCGCCGCGACGGCCTTGCTTCGTCCTCGGCTCCTCGCCACCAAGCCTAGGCGAAAGGGCGGGGATGCTCTTCTTGCGGCATCTCTTGCTGGAATCACTCTAGCCATCGTTTTTGGCGGCTACTGCCTTGCGGACCATACGCGAAGAACCGCGGTGTACCGACACGATGTCTCCGGAGCGGTCATAGTCCATCCCAAGGGATGGAGGCGAGTCGTGACCAGCCTCGGTGAGCTCGGGCTCGGCAATGGGCTTCCCAATCCGGTTTGGGTGCAAGCTCGCTGCGAGCTGGTCGAGCCTCCCGTCGATTTGTCCATCGTTGCCGATCGTTGGCTCGCCGACCAACTCCACGTCGCCGAGCAAGTTGGTAGAGTCCGCAGCAGTCGCTGGCGTGCCATGCAACCGGTGACGGTGGCTGGGCTGCCCGCCCTAGTCTACGAGGCCGCTTTCGAGGTGATCGAAAGAGACGAATGGTCAGTGGATCACGTTCTTCGACTCTATGTCTTCGCGCGAGGAGATCTCGTCTACAGCATCGCCGTGGGTGGGCCAGTCAGGCGCTTCGATGCGTACGCTCCATTGCTCGACGAAATGATCGGCGCCCTTAGGCTGGAGGAGCCGCGTTTCTTGAGGCGCGCGCGAGCGGCTCTGCTCCTTTCTCCTGAAGACCCCTTGGTTCGTGAGCGTCTCGACTATGCGCTAACGCGTGCTGGAGAAAGGGAGAACTAGCTCGGTTTCACAGTGCAAGCCCCGAGCAGTGATGGGAGCGAAGCCGATCCGGACCGCGAGGCCCGTCACCCCAGGATATTCCGGTAAGGAGCGGTGCAACGGTATGTGATTCCGGTTGCTCCCTTGGATTCGGCGAGAAGCTCGCCTATCGAGTCTTTGCCTTCTCCAAAGGCCGTCGGCTCCGCGCCTTTGGGCCGACGTGCGTCTTGGATGGCTATGCTCGACACCATGACCGCGAGGACGGGCCATCAACCAATCTGCTCGCAAACTCCGGTAGCCGTGTTGCACTCCTCGTCGTCGAAGCACATATCCACGACCGAGCAATGAGGAAGGCATATGCCCCCGGACTCGACTGGCCAGCAAGCGTACTCATCACGCCCGCAGTCTTGGTTGTCGTTACAATTGGCGTAACAAATGGAGTCCCCAGCAGCAGTGGAGTAGCAGCTGGATCCTTGCGGGCAGCCATGCAGATCGCAGTTGTAGACCATGCAGTAACCCCCGGGCCATTCGGTCCAGCAGTAGGCGGGCTCACCTTGGCAGTCGCGGGCTCGTTCGCAGGGACCGCCGACGGGTGAGTGGCCACCGCCTTGCGTTGGCAGGCAAACCAGGTTCGCGCTCCCATCGTAGTAGCATCCATAACCCTCACGGCAGTCGACATGCTCCTCGCAGGCTTTCAAGCACGCTTCCCAGCCGTCACCCGAAACGCATACGCTTCCTTCGGGGCATCCACCGCCGCAGTCGGTCGTGCAGTAGCCGGCCGGAAAACCGATGATGCACGAGTAGTCTTCCAGGCATTCCGCGTCCGATTCACATGAATCGCCAACCTCTCCCTGAACCTCTGGTTCCTCTGGTTCGTCGGGCTGGCTCTCGTCTGGAACGCAGCTGCCGTCCCGGCAGACTCGGTCGTCCGTGCAGTCACGGTCCGACTGACAGAAGAACGGTTCCAGTGGCTCTAGTGGAGCGGTCGCGCCGCAGCCGCCGGCCCAAGGACCGAGCCCCATGATGAGAAAGACGAGACAGGTCGATAGGCGCCCCATGACGACGATAGCCTACCACGTAGAGGCAAAGTGGTCGAACACCTCGCCGCAAGACTTCGCCGCAAGACAGCGAGCCGAAGGCGCGATCGTTCGTTTTGCTAGCAGATTGCTTGGATGTACTCGTGAACTCGAGCCACGTCTCTGAAGCCGAGCTTTTTGTAGAGGCGGTGAGGAGAGTCGTTGACATCGGTGAGGAGGCATACGAAGGGGGCTCCCCTTTGCAGTCCTCTTTTGACCACCTCTCGAATCAGAGCGCTGGCTACTCCACGTCGCCTAAGAGTGGGCACCGTCGATAATGACTGGAGCGAGGCGCCATTGTCGGTCATCAGGAGGCCGGCGGCACCGGCAGGTTCATCATCGAGGTATGCCACCAGCCAGGTCATGTCCAAGGTCGCTTCTTGGATGTCCTCCCACGTGTCGAGGGCGTCACCTACTCCATGGGCATACCAAGCGGACTGTCTTCTCACCGCCTCCCGAATGCTGCTTCGGATCTTTCGATCAACCGGGGAGGAGACGGGCTCCACGCGAACTCTACCGAGCTTCGTTGGTTGTTCGGGTGGGATCGATTGGGTCACAAGTGTGGTGTAGACGCGGCGAAACATGCCTCTTCTCTTCAACCCGAGGCCGACGGTCGCGAAGGTTGCGGGGTTGTCGAGCAGAATCTTGACGTGGCCACATCCATGGTTTGCAAGATGTTGCCTTGCTCCCGCGAGGAGTCTTCGTGGATCGGCGAATGGGGGCACTCGTCCCACGAAGGAGGCGTCCCAGACCTCGGGTACCTGAGGGTGCACTATGGCGTATGCTCCTCCGACAGGAGCCCAAGTCGCGCCGGCGACGAATGCCGACTCCTCGGAGCGCCATACCTCACGGGCAAGCATGGCCCCGCTTCCTTCTAACGCCATGCCTCTACTCTAAACGGCCTCGCTCGAAACGGAACTCGGATTGATGCCGCCCTTTCGCAAGGCGATAGCCTCTGGCTTCTAGCTTCCGGTGGGGTCGCCGCATCCAGGGCAGAACCTCGCCTCGGATGAGAGTTCATTGCCGCATTGGCTGCAATGCTTCGGTCCGCTTGCCTCTGGTGCGGGAAGCTGCTGGCCGCAGTTGGCGCAGAACTTTCCTGGCGAAACAGAGGAGTTGCACCCAGGACATTGGACGTTTTGCAAAGCGCCCTGAGGGGCTCCTCCTTGGTGGCCTTGTGGAGGCGCACCGTGGTGCGGAGGATAGCCGCCGCCGTATGGCGCGCCGTGCGGCGAGTGACCATGGGCCGCCCCGTGGGGAGGGTAACCGTGGCCGTGAGGGGCACCTTGTGGTGGGTAGCCGCCGTGGTGCGGTGGTGGCTGATGTGTTTGCTGAGCCATGAACATGTTGGCCATTCCGAAGCCCACGCCGAGCCCTGCGCCTCCGAGGGCGGCACCGCCTCCGCCTTCTCCTCCTCCTCCGCCACCGCCCTTGGCCATTCCTTCACCCGCACCGAGCATCGCCGAGCCCGCCGCGTACTGCTGGAAGCCGCCGGCAAGCCGGGAGTAGGCCGTATCCTTCTTGAACTTCTTGATCGTCTGCTCGTCCTCGGGCTTGATCGCGATGGTGAAGTTGCCAAGGCGCACCACGGTCAGGCCATAGCCATCGATGTGCTTCTTCGCGCCCTGGATGACCTGTTCCTCGATCTCCTCGGTGTAGGCACCGCTAGTGACGTCGAGCAACGGCCACTGCTTCTTGACCATCAGCTCGGCGACATGGTCCCGGATCGTCTTGAGAAGGAGGTTCTTGAACCATCCAATGAAGGCATCGTTCGTGGTCCGCTGCAGGCCCACCAAGCCTATGACGAGCCGCTCCGGGTCCGTAACCCGAATCGAGAAGTCCCCGTGTACCATCGTGCCGACGGCCAGACCGGTGCTTGCATCGCGCACGTCGCCTATTGGGCCTCCGAATTTGATCTGGCTAATCTCCCGGGTGGAGACGAAGTAGACCTCGGTGATGAAGAGGTTTCCTCCCGTCACCGCGTCTATGAGCATCGAGAGGAACGGGAAGTTGCTGGCCTCGAGCGTATGGCGCCCAGGGCCTATGACCCCCACCACGCGACCGTCTCGCATGAACAGGGCCTGCTCATCCGCCATTACCGTCAGCTGCGAGCCCCATCGGATGTTGCTGTCGGGGTGTTTGAAAATGATGTCGTTCTTGCACTCGTCGCTTCTGGCAATGAACGCGCGTCGCGCTTCTCCCTTTATAGAGCTGAATAGGCCCATTGATTCTCTCCTGAAGACGAGGCAGGGTTCCCCTGGCTCGGTAACGTAGGCTAAAGAATATCGCTCCTTCATTGCCAAGGTGTCAAACCATGAGTAACTCTTCCTTCGAATCCTCCGAGAATCAAGCACCTTCCAAGGCCGCCCATTATCGCTGCTCCAACTGCAGCGCGCCGGTCACCTTCGATCCTTCACGAGGGGCGCTGGCATGCGAGCATTGCGGCCACGCCGATGCGGTTGAAGTTCCCCTCAGCGAGGTGCCCGAGTACTGCATCTCCGAGGCACTGCGACGTCCGGAACGTCAAGGCTATGACAGACCGGTACGAAGGATTCGCTGCGAGAACTGCGGAGCGACGGTAGATTTCGATCCTGGCGTAGTCGCTGGACGTTGTGCGTTCTGCTCCGCATCCTCGGTGGTGCAAGTGGACGAGGCCCCTCGTCTCTGGCGGCCCGAGTCCCTGTTGCCATTCAAGGTATCGAGGGACGACGCTCTCGGAGCATACAATAAATGGCTCTCGAGCCTATGGTTTCGGCCTAGTGATCTGCAAAAGCAGGCCAAGGTCAGCGAGGTCTGCGGTGTTTACCTGCCTTACTGGACCTTCGACGCACGTGCCGACTCGTGGTGGACCGCCGAGGCCGGCTACTACTACTACGTGACCGTGTCCTCCCGGGACAGCAACGGGAATACGCAGACCCGGCAAGAACGGCGAACGAGGTGGGAGCCGGCATCGGGGCGTCACGGCGACGACTACAGAAACGTCCCCGTGTATGCCTCCCAGGGGCTGCCTGTGCCCATGTGCCGCGCCATAGAGCCGTACCCCTGGGAGAACCTTACTCCCTACGATCCCCGTTATCTATCCGGCTTCGCGGCGGAGGAGTACGTAATCGACGCCACCGAGGGCTGGGCCCGCGGCCAGCAGCGGATGAACGATATGGAGAGGGAGAAGTGCGGTCGCATGGTGCCTGGAGACACCCATCGGAACCTGCGTGTGAGCACTCGCCTTTCCAACGCCAAGTTTCGCCATGTCCTGCTGCCGGTATGGATTGCCGCCTATCAGTACAAGGGAGACGCATATCGCTTTCTCGTAAACGGCCAGACAGGCAAGGTAGATGGGAAGGCTCCGTGGAGCTGGGTCAAGATCTCCCTGGCGATCCTCGTTTTCCTAACGATAATGGCGATCCTGATCATTCTTTCGGGGCAGTAGCGTCGAGCAGGCACGCCATCCGCGCGGTAAGCGAGTCCGGCTTCAGACTGCTTGCTCCCGTCTCTTTCGCAAGGTCTTCGCCTTCGAGCCTTGCTCCAGGCGTCCAGAGTTCGCGCATCCAGGCGCCGGCTGCGGGTGTCTTCCACCAGCGGTCGCCGTGTTCGGCGGTCAAGTGCTCTTCGAGCTGCGCCGCGAGGATGTGCGCCCTAAGGTGGTCGGCGGCGAGGAGTAGATCATTCTGGTCGAATGCCCACCTCGCGCTGTCGTATGGGCCCACCGAAAAGCCGTAGGCCTCCTCCATCATAGCCGCGTAGAGCGACCGCGGGGAGGCGTGCCCATCGAGATCCTCGGATGCCATGGCGAGCTGGAAGAGCACGTTGGCCGCATGGCGTCGTGCAAGAAAAACGCGCTCGAGCATGTGGAGACGTGCCGCTCTGTCGATATCCTCGTCGATGGACTCGTCGTCGCTGTCCGGCTCGTCTTCGTTGGCGGATGCAATTCGGTCCGAGAGCCACAGGGGATTGGCGGGCAGCCCCTCGAAGAGTAGAGCGAAGGCATTTGCAACCGCCGAGTCACCTAGGTAGCGCTGCTCGAAGCCTCTCTCCGTAATGCCCGCGAGGCGCTTGGCGTGCCCCATTTCTCGAAACAGGGCGCCATAGCCGTTTAGGCCTTCTGCTACAGCTACAAGAAGTCGAATGTCGTTGGGTACATCTACCGGCAGGCAGACTGGGCCCATGGCTTTTCGAGGATCTTCGTTCTTGGCGACAAGAATACGGCCACCGGCGTCGCTTGTGAGCCCCATTCCCTCCAGCGTTTCCCTCAAGGTCGTCATCGCGCCGTCGGCGTCGAAGTGCCGATCGAGATGCCCCCCGCGGAACAGACGAGGAATATCCGCCCAGCCCAGGCGGTCAGGTTTTATGCCCAGCTCCTCCTCGGCGACGTGTGAGAGCGCCGAAAGGTAAATCTCTTCCGTACCGTCGAGGACTTCTCGAGCAAGACGCGAGAGGTTTGCCACATCGACTCTTCGTTCTCGCTCGAGTGTCTTCAGGAGACTCTCATAGCCAAGCTCGCTCACCGTCGAGCTAATCAGCTCATGCTTCTTTCGAAGAATCGGGCTCAAGGCTTCCACCATGGGAAGCGTCGATTGGTGAATGGCTCGTCTTCTGTACCAGTCGTTTTCATGAGCGAGCAGTCGGCCCGCGTCGCGGTAGGGCACCATGTGGCCTTCGACTTCCATGGTTGCGTTTGCCTCGATCGCCGACTGGCGATCGTTCAGCTCCTTGGTGATCCGACCAAGGTGCTCGGCAAGAAAATGGGACTCGAGAAGCTCGAGGGAAAACTGCTCGTCGGGATCCGTGGTTCCAAGGCGCAACCGGGATATCGCGCGCAGGGAGTCGGTGGAGAACAGATCGGGATGCTCATCGTGTAAGCTCGAAACATCCATCGGCTCTCCTTCGAGAAGATGGAGCCAGATCGACTCGGCTTGCTTTTGATGCAGCTCTTCGGCCTCGAGTCTGAGCCCTTCGATCTTTTGTCGAAGCGGCAGGATCTCATCCTTGGTCGGCGGAGGACCACCTGCGACCGGCGTCTTGGGGCAGCCCGCCAAAAGGAGGAGCGCGCCCAATGGGAAAACCATCGAAAGACGCAAAGCAGAGCTGATTCTGGAGGGTGTTTCGAGCACGGTTGGAGCCTCTTGATCGTTGATGCGTTTGGCGAGGGCAAAGATCTGATACAGGGCGATCTTCGAGCAGAGGCAAACTCTAACCTTTTTGTCGGTTTGGAATCGAACCTTCAAGGACGAAGCCTGCGGATGGAGTGATGGCACGAGATAAACGAAGGATCGCGACGGCAAGAGCGAAGTTGAACTCACTTACGAGATCGTTCTTGGATGAAAGAGGCTATCTAGAGGTCGAAACGCCCATCATGGTTCCAGCTCCCGGCATGGAACCTCATATTGAAGCCTTCGAGACGACCCTCGACCTTGCCCCTCTTGGGGGCAAGAGGCGCACGCTCTACCTGCATACGAGCCCCGAGTATGCGATGAAGCGACTTCTCGCCGATGGGCTCGATCGCATCTACCAGATCTGCAAGGTCTTTCGCGCGGAGCCCCCATCGGTAGAGCACAACCCGGAGTTCTCCATGCTGGAGCTATACCGTTCCCCGGGCGATCACGACACTGTGATGGCGGATCTCGAGGAACTCTTGATGGCGCTCTGTCTCGCTTTTTCGGGATCGAGCCGGTTGCCGGGAGGAGTGAGCGTGCAGACCCCTTTTCCCCGAGTGAGCGTCAGAGAGGCCTTCCTCGATGCGACGGGAGTCGATATCGCAATGCATCCGCCTCCCGATCCAAAGCCTTTCTCGGCCGCCTTGGCCGAAAGCGCTGGGATCTCGCCCGTGGAAGGGGATACATGGGATGACGTCTTCTTCCGGGGGTTTCTAGATCTAGTGGAGCCTGGCCTAGGCTCTTCGCGGGCTGTTTATCTTGTCGACTATCCAGCTCATATGGCGGCGCTGGCCAGGGTGAAGGACGACGATCCGAGATGGGCCGAGCGCTTCGAGCTCTTCCTTGGCGGCTTCGAGCTGGCCAACGGCTTTCACGAGCTCGCCTGCGAGAAGGAACAGCGAGACAGACTGCTTGCAGAGCAGAAAGAGCGCAGACAAATGGGGCTCATGGTCCCGCCGCTCGACGAGGCGTTCCTGCAAGCCGTGGGACGCTTGCCGGACGCCGGCGGGGTGGCGGTCGGCCTGGATAGGATATTGATGCTTCTCATGGGCGAGGACTCCATAGAGGACGTTCTCCTGTTTCCGGCGGCGGGCTTCCTTTGCGAATGAGGAAGAAGCTCCACCGAGAAATCAGTCGACCCTGCGAAGCACAAGGCACTTGAGATAGGAGGTCTCTGGAACTCCTAGCAGGGCGGGGTGATCTCTGCCCGCACCTCGCCGTTCCACCAGCTGCACCTTTCGGCCCGCATCCTGGGCCGCCGAGAGAACTAGCTCCAGGAGCTGCTCCTCGGACATATGGTACGAGCACGAGCAGGTGACGAGCCAACCGCCTGCGGACAGAAGCTGCAGGGCTCGAAGGTTTATCTCCTTGTATCCTCGCAGCGCGTTGGGCAGTGCCGCCTTGGATCGCGCGAAAGCCGGCGGGTCGAGCACAATCACATCGAACCTATGCCCGTCGACGCTGGCGGCCTTCAGCCAGTCGAAGGCATTTGCCACTACGAGATCGAGCTCCAACTCATTGTCGGCGGCGGCCTTCTCGGCTTCCCCCACGGCCTTCTCGCTTATCTCCACGGCGGTGACTCTTCCGCCTGCGCGGGCCATTTGCAGGGCAAAGCCGCCGGAGTAGCTGAAAACATCGAGGCATCGCTCTCCCTTCCCGACCAAGGCGCCAGCGGCAAGGTGGTTCTCTCTTTGATCCAGAAAGCCACCAGTCTTCTGTCCGCCGACGGGATCGACGTGCAGGGTCACATTACCTTCTACGATGGAGCTCGTGCCTGGGGGCTTGCCCCGCGCGACGCCGCTCTCGAGCACGAGCCCTTCGTGGGAGCGTACCTTGGCATCGTTGCGCACCACCACGGCTCGGGGCGAGAGACGAGCCTCCAGCAAGTCGAAGAACAGGTCCTTTCTCCGATCCGTCGCCTGGATGAGAGTCTGAACGGACAGCACATCGCCATATCGGTCCACGATGAGTCCCGGCAACAGATCTCCCTCACCGTGAACCAGCCTCAAAGCCAAGGCCGACTCGCCGAAGAGGCGCCTTCTCATGTCCAGGGCGAAATCCAGACGACGAGCGAAGAAGGACTCGTCTACCGGCTCGTCCTCCCGAGTGAGCATGCGAAGGGTGATCTGAGACTCGGCGGAGTAGAAAGCTCGCCCGACGAACCATCCGCGTCCATCCACTACCTTGACCACATCGCCAGGGGATGCCGATTCGACTCTCTTAACGTCGCTCGAGTAGACCCAAAGATGGCCACGCTCGAGGCGCGTAAGCGCCCAGCGTGAGATCTCGACTGTAGGCTCGAAGCTCATCGGTACATAACGACTCTGTTCAGGGTGAGAGTTCTCTTTGGAAGGGGGGCTTTCTAGGACTGGTCGGCAACTCTTTGGGATGAGAGATTGATCTTGGGATACTCCCTCTGCCCGACGTTGCTGCAAGGCGCAAGCCTTTACTCGAGGAAACAGTCTATAATTCGACAATGGCCTATCTCGTGACGCTCGTGCCGAGTTCGACCGCCGGAGGGAAGGCCGAGGGCGGCGCAGCTACCCTCGATCTCATTAAGGAGCTGGAGGACTCTGGGGCTTTGGAAGGCGCCGATTCCGAGCATTGGCTTTGGCGCTTCGGTGACGCTCGAATCGACATAAAACTGCCGGCCGGCAATGCAGGGCAGCAAGGAGAAGTCGAGGTGGCTTTTTCCTTCGCGATGAATCCCGATGACGCCGGCGAGGCCATCAGGATCCTCATCGAGGCGGCTGAAAAGAACCTGTTCAGGGCTTTCGATCCTCAGATCGGAAGAAGCGTCGGAAAGGGAGATGCCTCGCTGATCGCCTCTCGTTTCGAGGCCGCCAGCAGCTATCATATGCACTACGCCGGCCCAGGCGACGTATTGGCGTATGAGAAGGTATCGGCTGGCTCCCAGAAGGAGTCGTTCCCATCCCCTCGCGCGAGGGCGCTGATGGTAACCGTGGGAGCATTGATTGTGGTGTACCTCATCCTTCGGGCCGTTGTGATAAATCCGCTGCTCGACTCATTTTCGATAACCTCGGAGCCGGAACTCGAGCGTCCATCGGGCCCTCCTCCGGGCTGGCTCGATCGTCATCCCCCTCCTCAGCGAGGATCGTAGAGCATCGAGCATGCGTGCCGCCCAGATGATTTGGACGTTTCTTTCGGTGCCTGCGATGATCCTGCCTTGTGCTCGATGGCTGGAAGAATGCTAAAAGAAGCGACACATGATTGGAGAGATAGGAGATAGAGATCCCCCGGTCGAGAAGCAGGAGGGTTTGCTCGACGATGACAGAGAGGTTTCCCTCGTGTTGGTCGCGGCCTCCAAGGTGCTTGGTGTCGCGCCCAAGGGGCTTGGAGCAGAGAAGCTCCCCGGCCATGCCTCGGCGCGCACCTACTACCGAGTGAGTACGGGACCGAGGCCTACGTCCAGCAGCGTAGTGGTCATGGTCTTGCCGGAGAACGGCGGTAGGGGAGAGGAGGTAGGGAGCGGTTCCACCAATGGCGAGCTTCCTTTCGTTTTGGTGCAGCGCTACCTCGAGGAGCTCGGAGTGAGGGTGCCGGCGATACACCTAATCGACATCGACGCGGGTCTCTTGGTGCTCGAAGACCTTGGCGATACGACACTCGAGGATGCCTTGATCGCGGGAGGGAACGCGGCCGCCGTGAGAAGGAAGCTCTATGGCATAGCGATAGATCAGCTTGCCTTCATGCGCCATCAGGCGGGTTTGAAGCCGCGATTGGGGCAGATTCCCTTCGTTAGGGCGTTCGAGTATGAGCTGCTGCGTTGGGAGCTTGATCACTTCCTAGAGTGGGGTCTCGAGGCGGACAGGGGGGCTGCTCTTGGTCCACGAGAAGCAGAGATCGTCTCATCGGCCTTTGACGACATCGCGCAAAGACTGGCGAACCTGCAAAGAGGTTTGACGCACAGAGACTACCAGAGCCGCAATCTGATGCTCGTCGAAGGGGGTCTTGCGGTCATTGATTTCCAAGATGCTCTCTTGGGGCCCGCCGCCTACGATCTTGTCGCCTTGCTACGTGACTCCTACGTGGTTCTCGAAACGGAGTTCGTGGACGAGATGCTCGACAGATACTGCGATGCGCGAAGATCGCTTGGTGGAGCGCCTTTGTATCGAGAGGAGTTGGACGAGCAGTTCGATCTGCAGACGGTGCAGCGCAAGCTGAAGGATGCCGGAAGATTCGTCTTCATAGACAGGGTGAAGAAGAACCCCTCATTTTTGCCTCATATCCCCGCTTCCTTGGCCTATGTGGCCGAGGCACTGGCACGAATGCCGGAGTATCGGGCAATGAGGGACGTGCTTGCCGAGCACGTGCCCGAGCTGGGACAGGCGTGAGTCCATGAGCGCTGACAAGCGCCGAGAGAGGTCGACAGGTGTTTGAGGGAGATCGTCCTCGAGGGGGCCCTGCCGGACCTTTTCCTCGAAAGGCCATGATCCTCGCGGCCGGGCTTGGGACGAGACTACGTCCTCTGACCGAGTCGATCCCAAAGCCCGCCGTACCGATTTGTGGCATTCCTCCTTTGCGATGGAACCTTTCCCTGCTTGCCTCCGCGGGAGTGGAAGAGGTGGTCATCAACACCCATTGGCAATCACAGGCCATAGAGGCGGCAGTGGGAGACGCCTCCAGCCTTGGGCTCGAGGTCCACTTCAGTCACGAGCCAAAAATTCTCGGAACCGGGGGTGGACTCCGAAAGGCGGCCGGCTTCTTTCGTGACGAGACGTTCTACGTTGTCAATGGGAAGGTCTTGTTCGATGCCGACCTTCGGGGAGCGGCCTCATTCCATCGAGAGCGCTCGTCTATCGCGACAATGGTTCTGCGCCCCCAACCGGACCAGGCAGAGCGCAGCTCGGTCGAGATCGACGATGAGGGGCTCATCCGTCGTCTTCGCGGCGAGGGAGAGACGCAGGCGAGCGCCTCGCTTACCCGCTGCTTGTTCACCGGCGTGCATGTCCTGGAGCCTCGAGCCCTTGAATATCTTCCAGACGGGGGGCCGGCTTGTATAATCGCCGATGGCTACATGGTCATGATGCGCTCCGGCGAGGTTCTTTCCGGTCATTTGCAGCCGGACGAATACTTCGCCGAACCCAGCACCCCAAGGCGTTACCTCATGGCCGCCTTGGACGTCATTGACGGCAGGGTCGGGCTCGAGCGTTTCCGGGCCGGTGGAGTGGACCCATTTGCGGGATGCCAGGAGATGACCAAGGGCGTCTTCGTGCATTCGACGGTGAAGGTCGACTCTTCGGCCATCCTGGAGCCGCCCTGCTGGATTGGCAAGGGGGCCGCCATCGAGCAAGGGGCAGTCGTCGGGCCAAGGGCTCTTGTCGAACAGGAAGCCACAATCGGCGAGGGCGCGAGGGTCAAGGATAGCGTTGTTTGGCCAAGATCACGAATCGAGGCAGGAGAGCTTGTCGAGGGGATTATCGCGGCCGGCGGCGATCGCGTGGATGCTCGCGACTGACGGCCTTCTGTCTCGGATATCTTGCGAGAGTTCGCGCAGGGGGCAAGGCTCTCGAGCTGGCGCGGGCGACTCGTCGCGAGCGAATTGGCCGTGAAGGTGCTCCAAAGGGTGGCGGTGGTGCCGCAAGCAGACAGACCAGTTGATCGAAGCGGAACCGATGGTCAAGGAGCCAGGCGAATCTTGGAGGCGACAGTCGTCACGCCCTCGTCAACGAGCGCTCAAGCGATTGATGACCACTGTGACGTTGTCGGTCCCGCCCGCGGCATTGGCGGCATCGATTAAACGCTTCGCGGCGGCGTCCAGGTCATCGAGGGAAGAGCGGACAATCTCGCTTATCTGATCGTCGGGCACCATTCCGGACAGGCCGTCGGAGCAGAGGATGTAGATGTCGCCTTCTCGTGGCTCTTCCTTGAGGACGTCGACATCGACGGCATCCTTCATGCCGAGCGCACGAACGATCACGTTCTTATGTGGAAAAGCCTCGATCTCTTCGGCCGAGAGCTTCTTCGCCTTGATGTAATCGTTCAGCAGGGAGTGGTCCTCGGTGACCTGCTCGAGCACATTCCCCCGAAGTCTGTACACGCGAGAGTCTCCAACATGACCGATGTAGGCCGAGTTACCGCGAAAGGCCATCGCCACGATTGTGGTCCCCATGCCCTTGAGCTTGGCATCGGCGGTGGCCGCTTCCACGATGCGCGCGTTGGCCAGTCTGATTGCCACGGACATCCGGTTTTCCTGATAACTCCTCGCACGGTCCATCTTGAAAGGCCAGGTGGCCTCCTCATCCCGCTCCGTCATACGGAAGAACTCGGCGATCTCGTCGACGGCTATCTTGCTCGCAATCTCTCCGGAGCTGTGCCCGCCCATACCGTCGGCCACGATGAACAGATTCGCCTCCGGAACGAGGAGGAAGCAGTCCTCGTTGTGATTGCGCTTCATCCCCACATGGGTAAGACCGGCAAACTCGATGGGCATTGTCCTTGCTTTCGACCTTTTCTCTAATCCGGCCCGTGGTTCATGGGACGTTTCTCGCAACCAACTTCAATGACGCTAGCGCCAGGCGGCATGGAGGGTCAAGACTGGTGGACGAAGAGAATACGATCTCCGGGGCGAGTGCCCGTCTGCGAGAGCATTCCCGTTGGAAGCTCGATCACGCTCTTGGCCTTGGAATGCACGCGAGTGATCCGCCATGGAGGCAACGACTCATAGGTTCGAATTACTTCGCCATTTCGGTCGATGAACAGCACGTCTATGGCAAAACGCATGAAGAAAGTGTGAATCGATGTACAGGGTTCTATTACGAGGCCACATCCCGGTTCCAGTCGATCGCGTCCAAGGAGCCCCTTCATTCGGTCGAAGGCTCGGGTCGCAAGGTCGGCCCGCTCGGCGATGATACTGTCTCGGGTCTCGTTTACCACTCGCATTTCCTTGACTCTGTCGCCCAACCGGGCACTTACATACTAGCAGATGCGCAATCTCACCGCCGGGGCGGCTAGGTTCGAGGTCGTCCTACATCGCCCCGAGATACCACCCAACACCGGCAGCGTAGCACGTCTTTGCGCATGCACCGGGAGCAGACTTCACCTGATAGCCCCCCTCGGCTTCTCGCTCGACGACTCCAAGCTGAAGAGAGCCGGGCTCGATTACTGGCCTCATGTATATGTGGCTACACATTCATCCCTCGAGGATCTGTTGCTCGAGATGCCCGGTAGAGGAATCCATCTCTTCACGGGCAAGGCGGAAAGGACGATCTGGCAGACCCGCTTCAGCCCGGGGGATCTGCTCGTCTTTGGCTCGGAGTCAGTGGGTCTTCCCGATGAGGTGATAGAGGCTCATCGCGACAGTATCGTGGCGATCCCCATGCTCGAGGAGAGGCGAAGCCTCAACCTTGCCTCGGCGGTGGCGGTAGCCGTGTACGAGGGTTTGCGGCAGAACTCTTTTCGTGAGTAGGGGAATGTCCATGTAGGGAGGGAGTGATGGAAAACAGAGATAATCCTTGTTCTCCACCTTTCTTTCGGGTTTAGAATCAATCCCCAATGGTCGAAGCTTGCTTCGAGGGGGCGGGCAAGCTCGACCTTAGCCGTCGACGACTCTTCCTTGCCCCATTCCAATCGGAATCGACAACCTGGATGCGAGAAGGCATGACGATGAATGCAGGGGCTCCCATCGAGGGCGTTATCCAAGGGCTCGCATTGCCGCGTGCTTTCGGAGGTCTTTGCCTATCTCGCGCCACGGGAGCACTAGTCTTGGAGCAAGGCTCCGAGTCGTCGAGGGTCTTCCTGGGAGATGGCAGGCCCACTGGAGCGGTTGCTCTGGACGATGCCCAGGCCTTGGGGACCTTCTTGGTGGAAAAGGGGGTACTAAGCGGGGAAGACCAGATGCGTTCTCTTGCCGAGATGGCTAGGACGAAGAGAACGCAGGCTCAAGTCTTGGTCGATCTCGGCCTTCTTACAAGTGATGCTCTCTCTGGTTTGCTGGTGGATTATCAGGTCAGGAACCTGGTGGGGCTTCTCGCTTGGCGCGAAGGGGCATATCGCTTCGAGGCTCGCTCCCAGCTTCCCTCATGGCTGCAAGAGCTCGAGGTAGACCCTTTCTTGGTGCTCCTTTCCCTTTTTCAGAGGCCCGAGGAGGTCCAAAGAGTGGGTGAGCTGCTCGTGGATCTTGGCGATGCTTCCCTGCGCTTTGTGCCGAATAAGGGGCTGCTGGCCAACCTCGATCTGGATAAGGATACGAGGGCATTTCTGCGTCTCTTCGATGCCCCGGTTGCCGCCGTGGATGTCATAGCAAGCTCTGGGCTAGAGATGGAGCGAGCCGGGGCCATTCTCGCCGCCAGCTGGTGCCTGGGTTTGGTGGGGCCTACAGGGCCCTCGGGTGAAGCGGCCAGCGGCGCTCCCGATACCGAGGCTGCCTTGGATGGTCCCACGGAGGAGGGGTCATCTAGGAGCCAGGAGACTGGCGCGGGAGGCGAGGGTCGAAACGATGAGGCCTCCGGGTCACAGAAAGCCCCTCGTCGCTCCGACGACTCGAGCATGCGGGCCAGGAGGAGCAGGCTGCTTCGTCGTGCCTTCAAGAACATCCCGGGCGCCGATGTCTTGAAGTCGAGAGAGGGTGAGGGCCGAGAGCCTAGAACGCCTACAGGCGGCTCGGAAGGTCGCTCGACGCCGCGAGCCTCCGCGGGTTCGCGAGTGGAGAAGTCTGCCTCGAGCGCCTCATCGTCAGCTGAGAACAAGGCCGGTAAGCAGGGAGGTCCAGGAGGCTTCGCCCCTGGTGCTGATGGAGCCAAGGGGCTGGATCAAGAAGTGCGGGAGCTGGGGGAGGCCATTGGCGGCCAGGACTTCTATGAGCGCCTTGGTGTCGCCAAGACGGCCGCCGATTCCGATATCCGGACCGCCTATCTCTCCAAGGTCAAGCGCTTCCATCCGGATAGGACGCGGGCGCTAGGGCTCTCGTCGGAGTCGGCGGAATGCATGAAGAAGGTCTTCTCGGCCATCCAACAGGCATACGAGGTTCTTGGTGACCCTCAGCGCCGACGGGAGTATGACGGTGTGGAGGCCAAGGACGAGCCCTTGAGCGAGCGTGACAAGGAGCGTGCTCTTGCAAAGGCCTTCATCGACTTCAAGAAGGGGGAAGGACTCTTCAAGAAGAGGGATTTTGCTCGGGCACTCGAGTACTTCGACGAGGCTTTGGCGGTGGATTCGAAAAACGGCTTGTGGCTCACGATGCATGCATGGGCGCGGTACAACATCGGGCCTCGCGATAAGCTCAAGAACGAGGTCCGCTCCGTTTTGTCTCGTGCCACGCGGCTCGAGGGCGGGAAGGCTATGGCCAACTACTACCTGGGCATACTTTCTCGTGTGGACGGTAAGTTCGAGCTGGCCGAGAAGCATTTCGAGGCAGCCGTCGAGAGCGGCTGCAAGTTGCCGGAGGTATCGTCGGAGCTAAGAGAGGTGCGTCGCAAGCTTGGCAAGGACAAGCGAAGCCCTGGAAAGGGACTTTTCAAAAGGCTCTCGGGAAAGCGCTGAAGACCACTTTCTTTCAGTGCTCGCTGATGCTGACGAAGGCGGCCAGGGCGCGGCGGTCCTGCTCGGATAGATCCAAGAACTCGATGCCCATGCCTGGGCCAAGGCCGCTATCATTGGCGCGGTTGACACGCACCACGCGACCACGTGCTCTTATGGTTCTCTTGGTGCCCGGTATCACGAACTCTAGCTTCAGCTCTTCGCCGATCTCGAACAGGATCTCCGAGGACACAAAGGCTCCATTCTCGGACAGATCCTTCGAGTCGAGAATTATGTCTCCGAGCCCGGAGTCGTCTCCGAACCTCACCTCGGTTTGGACAGCCATGCGCCGGCTGCGTCTATGCTTTGGTCCAGTATTTTTTGATTGCCGCCGTGACATCTAAAGCGAGTATCCAAGGTGTATGCCTCGCCGGTCAAGGTCAGCTTGACAGTACGGCGTGCGGCGCGAGATCATCGACAGCTCGAGTTTCTATTTTTCAACTACTTGTTAGGAGTCGCGGTGGCGAAGCAGCACCTTCTTCTGGTGGATGGGGACACCAAATCGCTTCGCATGATGGAGGTCAGTCTAAAGAAGGCTGGCTTCTCCATCACGACGGCGAGCGATGGGGCTGATGCATGGGAGAAAGTGGAGATCAGCCCTCCAGATCTCGTCATATCCGACACCAACATTCGCGGACTGGACGGCTTCTCTTTTTGTAAGCGATTGAAGGACGATCCTCGCCATGTGAGCATTCCGTTCATCTTCCTGACCGCGGAGAAGTCGATAGATGCAAAGGTCCGAGGCTTGGAACTCGGCGTCGAGGACTATCTGACGAAGCCAATCTATCTCAAGGAGATCATCACGAGAGTGAAGATACTTCTGGAGAAGAGAGAGCGAGAGAGGCTGGAGAGACGAGAGCAGAGAGGGGGGTTTTCGGGAAGCCTCGTCGACATGGGCGTCGTCGATCTCGTTCAGACGTTCGAGATGGGCCGAAAGACCGGGGCCTTGACCCTGACAATCGGCACGGGGATGGCAAGGGTCTGGTTCGAGACCGGACGGGTCATTGATGCAGAGCACTCTGGTCTTACCGGTGAAGGGGCCTTCTACCGTTTATTGAACTGGACGGAGGGCTCATTCAAGGTCGAGTTCGGCGAGATCGACAGGCCAAGGCGTATCGAGACATCGACGCAGGGACTGCTGATGGAGGGGATGCGGCGTGTGGACGAGTGGGGGCGCCTATGTGAGCAGCTACCGCCCGTCGATAGTTTTCTTTCGGTCGATCATGAGGTTCTCGTCGAGCACCTAAGCGAGATACCGGACGAGATCAACGGTTTGCTACGCCTCGCCGATGGAAGGCGCACGATCGAACAGGTCGCCTTCGATGCTCCTTTTGATGACCTCGAGGCCTTGGGCATAATCGCGAAGCTCTACTTCGAAGGCGTGGTTGTGGAGCGGGAGCCTCACGAGGACGAGTTTGATGGAGGCGAGCAGGCTCATCATGCCGCTCAGGATTCACAAGCCTTGCTCTCGAGCGAAGAGATCGGATCGGAAGGGTCTCCTTCGGCGTCTTTCGATTCAGACCCTGGCGATGAGCCCTCGATCGTTGCCGAGGAGCAAGCGGATCCTGCCGAGAGTCGGGATTTTCTCCATGCCCCCGGTCCGGTGGAGGATGAGGTCGGGGCTGAAGAGCAGGCTCGGCCTGGCTTTCACGGTGAGAGGGATTCGCGTGCAGAATCGTCGCCACGACCCAGTAGAGACCCAGGAATAGAAGGGGAGGATTTGCATTCTCCTCGAGTCGCCGATTGGTTTGCCGCTCCTGATGAGGACGAGGACGAGCCGGCGCCTTTGGAGCAAGATTTTATCGCAGGGGAGCACGAGGTCACGCCGGTCGAGCAAGAGGCCACGCCGGTCGAGCACGAGGCCACGCCGGTCGAGCACGAGGCCACGCCGGTCGAGCACGAGG
>SKWY01000242.1 GCA_007128675.1 Deltaproteobacteria bacterium
ACATCACCCGATCTACATCGAAGTACATCAACAGAAGATGAAGCAGTTCATCCTGGGGGAATGCGCTGGTTGTCCACCAGAAATTGTCATGGAGATATTGCTCAAACGGCTTATCCAGGGTTTCTTCGGTCGCTTCACTCATCTTTTGCACGATGCGTTTGTAGAAGAACGGAAGGCCCTCGCCCATGTGGCCGATAATGATCTGTAGTTTGGGAAATCTGTCGAATACTCCGGACGTGATCATTCGAAGGCATTGAGTAACTACTTCCTGGTGCCATCCATATGCTGGACCGGCGAGAACGTGGTCCTGGTGCTGCTTCTGATATTCCGGCCGCATATTGCTGTAGTAGATTTGGAAAACTTCGTCAGGTGGCAGGCCAGGATGGATATATATCGGCACATCAAGGGCTTCGGCACGCGCCAGCACGGGCTCAAAGTCGGGATGATCGAGGAATTTTTTCCCGATGATTCCATTGGTCAAGGCTCCCAGGAAGCCATCTTCTCGAACTGAGCGTTCCAGTTCGTCCGCTGAGGCCTCCGGACTCTGCAACGGCAAGGTTGCAAACGCCTGGAACCGACCCGGATAGGTGGCCATCGGTTCATCGGCGAGCATTTTGTTGAGACGATACGCAAAATCGATGCCCTCCTGACCTGGGATCTCCTGCACACCCGGCGTATGTGCGGAGAGGATTTGAACGTTGACCCCCGCCTCATCCATCGCAGCGATGCGGCGCGGGCCGATTTCGGCAAGACCAGTATCCTTGAGGAACAGCCTGTCGTTCAGCACCATCAACTCATGGGTGGAAAAGGTCTCTTCCGTGCCGATAAATGGCAGGTCTTGGTCTCGCAACGAGATGTCCGAAGTCTTTCTCGCGGCGCAATTGGAGATAATGGCGGGTGCGGACAATCCGGCACCAAAGCCAAGTGCCGCCACGCCACTTAGACTTAGAAAGTTGCGGCGTCCCATCGCCAGGCTCTTTTTCGGTTTTTCGCTCGGTGCTGTCATGGCGTAATTGGTGTCCTATTATCTGGGTGGGTGGAGTGCCCCGAGAAACCCGAGGCGGTTCATCTCGTTTCCGACGCCGCTTTGCCCCAGCCAGAGGTGAGCGAGTTCGTGAACGAGGGTGAAGACTTGGCTCTACGTCCGGCCCCGACCGAAAATCGGCGACTCGTTCATCCCGCCTCGGTGGCTGCTTCATGAAGAAAAGAACGAGCGGACGGCGGTACACTCGAGCCAGACCCTGAAGCTGCGTTCGCCTAGGCTGCCCCTTTCCCTCCTCCCATTCGAGCAGTCGCTTCTCGGCCGAGACAGCCTTCGTCGGACCGAACGTTGACTATATCAACGTCGTGAACGTTGAACAGGCGAATGAGGCTCTTGCGCTGGGCCGACTCGACATTCCCGGTCTCTTCCCTCGGCTCGAGGCGCTCCAAGATGCACCCGCTAGATTCCGGGTCGACCTTGGTCTGGATCCCCTGCCGGAAGAGCCCGGGGTAATCCTCGTCCGAGGCGCGCGCCAGTACGGCAAGTCTACGTGGATGGAAGGGGCTATCCGTGAAACGGTGCAAGAACACGGCCCCGGCAGCGCCTTTCTAATTGACGGCGATTACATCCGAGACGCCGACCATCTCACCAATGAGGTCTCACGCCTCGCCGGAGCCTTCAGCACCAAAGCCGGGGTCCGCCGACTCTGACCTTGGCATGCCTCCTCGTAGGCCTGTTGTGACTTGGCAAAGCCTCGCCCATCCGGGGATCGACCACGGAAATGCCCAGCGCGTCCTCGAGTCCCATAAGCTTGCGCACTATGAGGGTGCGGTTCGCCCAAGGGCAGGCGAACGAGACATAGAGATGGTAGCGATCCGACTCGGCCGGATGACCGGATGCCCCATCGGCGGAGATACGGTCGCGAAAACGGCTGGGCTCCCGCCGGAACCTGCCCGTCTCGTCCGCGGTGTACCAGCCCGGGTGCCATTCGCCTTCATGCATGTATCCCATTTCGAATCTCTTGAGTCCTCGTGAGGGAACCGTGCGTCATCCGCGCCCGCGTCCAGCCTAGGCACTCCATGATGAGTACGGCAAGTACTCCTGCGCGGTAAGGCATCCTAGGCAGGTTGATTTGTTGCTGACCCCTACACCACCAACACCAATAACCGGCTCTTCGCATGCCAACCCTCCGATCCAACGAGGCTGTTTCGTCTCGGCGGTACACTCGAGCAAGACCCTGAAGCCGCATTCGCGCAGGCTCCCCTTGCCCGCCTCCCATTCGAGCAGTCGCTTCTGCAGGCACCCAGTGCTCTCGGATCGCCGGGAGGTGTGCGTCGCGAAGGGGGCTGCAGAAAGGTCTTGCGGTATGTATATGGAGCATGGTATATGTATATCTGCCCCCAATCAGAAAGAGAGGAATTCAAATGCACGAGACACATGACCCCATGACTGGAGTGCTTCGCAGGGAGGTTCTCAGGCGCAAGCTGGAGGAGATGTTCGCCCGAAGCTCCGAAGAGGATTCGCTTATCAGCCTGGCCTTCCTCGACTTGGACAACTTCAAGGCATTCAACGACGAGCAGGGTCACGAGATGGGTGACGAGCTCATCAAGACCTTCGCAAGCATTTTGGAAAAGAACTGCCGCAGCCAAGATTTGTTGGGACGCTATGGAGGCGAGGAGTTTCTCGTCGTGATGCCGGACACGCAGCCGGAGGATGCCCTATTGTTAATGGAGGATGTTCGTCGCCAAGTCAGCTCGAGCACCTTCACCCTGCGCTGCGGCGACCGAGAGATGCGGCACAGCTTCACATTCTCCGGCGGCATCGCCGCATTTCCCCGTGATGGACAAGAGCCGTCGGAGGTGGTTCGAGCCGCCGATAGCGCCTTATACAACGCGAAGATGTATGGGCGGGATCGTCTTCTCTTGGCGGTGAAGTCCAAGATGGTGCTCAAATCGAGCTACTACCCGGGGCCACAGCTTCAGAAGCTGGCCGACCTTGCCGCGAAGACCCAGAAGTCGGAGGCTTTCTTGCTCAGAGAAGCACTCGACGATCTCTTGGCTCGTTACTCCGAACGCCGCGTCAGCCCCGAAAATTTGTGATTTGCTCTGGGCTTCCGTGCCTGTGTCCGCGGCGGCTGTTGGTCCATGATGGCGTCGAGCTTCTACCGCTGCTACCTGTAGCAATCCTTCGAGCTGGTGGTCAGAAATCGTGTACGCGCCCCCATCGCCATCGCTCGTAAAGAGCCTCGAGGGCGGGAAGGTCTTGGGAGTGCCGTTCCAACCATCCTTCGAGTTCGGGGCGAGCGCACTTGAAGTACTCCCGATCGTCCGGAGAGATCCGAGCTGAAGGTCATACCGTGCCCAGCCAGTCCCGGCCATGCGGCACCGTCAGATCGATGGAGGGTCCGAGAGGCACTATGCGAGTCGGGTTCACGTTGTCCTGGCTCCAGTAGTAGTGAACCTTGATGTGATCGAAGCGCGTGTTCTCTTCGAAGCCGGGCGTCTGGTAAAGGTCGCAAAGGTAGCTGAACAGGTGCTCGTAGTCCGTAATGCGTCGGATGTTGCACTTGAAGTGGGAGTAGTAGACGAGGTCGAAGCGGGCGAGAGTGGTGTAGAGCGCAACGTCGGCCTCCGTAAGCCGGCTTCCGCACAGGTACCGGCGGCTCTTTAGGTGCTCGTTCCATCGATCGAGCGCCGCGAAGAGACCTTGGCATGCCTCCTCGTAGGCCTGTTGTGACTTGGCAAAACCGGCACGATACACGCCGTTGTTGACGGGCTCGTAGATGGCATCGAGGATTCCATCCACCTCTTCCGTCAGATCCTCTGGGCAAGGGTCGAAGCCGCGCGTGGCCAGTGGCCGAAGCTCCTTGGAGAACATCCTCATTATCTCTCGCGACTCGTTGTTGACGATCATCCGAGCCTTTCGATCAAAGAGAACGGGAACCGTCACCCGACCTGTGTAGCGAGGCTCCGCAGCTCGGTAGACGTCCTGGAGTCGCGGCCTGCCCTCGAGCCGGTCCTCCGTCGATCCGTCGAAATCGTCCGGATGTCGACCCCGGAACACCCAGCCGTCCTCGCCCATCCGGGGATCGACCACGGACAGATCCAGCGCGCCCTCCAGTCCCATCAGCTTGCGCACTATGAGTGTGCGGTTCGCCCAAGGGCAGGCGAACGAGACATAGAGATGGTAGCGATCCGACTCGGCCGGATGACCGGATGGCCCATCGGCGGAGATACGGTCGCGAAAACGGCTGGGCTCCCGCCGGAACTTGCCCGTCTCGTCCGCGGTGTACCAGCCCGGGTGCCATTCGCCTTCATGCATGTATCCCATTTCGAATCTCCTTAGTCCTCCTTCAGCTCCGGCACGAGATTGAGCCTCGAAATCGACGTCACTGGGGCCCGGGTCCTCTCCCTTTGCCTCGAGCTTCTCTATTGCTTTTTTGGATAGTCCCCACTGCGCCCGGAAACTATGCGATGGACACCGACAGCTAAGCTCAGGCTGCCGCCCACCAGAAGAAACAAGGTGAACGTCACTCGTCCACCTCTTCTGCGAGGGAACCTATATTCCTTGAGGCGGGCCTCAATGGATTCCACCTCGTCGACAGGCTCGCCGCGTCCTGGCAAGGCCGGCGACAATTGGTAAGCCCCCAAAAAAAGCAATGCGGCCACCAACAATCCCCAAACGCCCTTCCAACGGTATGCGGCGTCGATGGCGCGGGTGTGCAATCGCAGCATGTCATCGATGGCAGCAGGGTCGGCGCCCGCTCGAAGCAGGTCGGTACGGATTGAGCTCGTAGTATGACCCCAGGTGAGCCGCGCGCGAACCTCACGTGATATCTCGTCTGGAGTCACGGATTCACCTCGTCTTGGGCCGTCGAGGCGGCAGATGATCGCGGAACGATGGACATGCACTGACTCGATCGTGGCCACACGCCGTTGTCAGCTCACTAGATGGCTCCGAGTCAAGGTACCATGAGTGGATCTTCGAGAGAAACGAGGAAACATGCGGTGAGGAGCCCGGGTCTCCTCGGCGATCGGCGCGCCCTCTCTGGTAACCAGAGTGACGTTGTACTTCTCATGCGATGGTTCATCACCGGCGCATCCGGTCACTGTGGTCGTCAAAGGCAGCTATTCCCCTTGCCCCAGCTCCTTGTCGATCTCCGGCTGCAGCTTTCCGAACGAGAGGGAATCGCCTCGGCCCGCCGCTGAGAGACACGCCTTCGTCAGATCTTCGACCGTCGACTCCAGCACGGTCATGAAACACGAGAAGGCGAACTCCCGTTTCGGGTTTGCCGGCTCCGTTCCGTATAACGAATCGAGCAGATCTTCGATCATTACGTCCATGTCATGGAGCTTGATGTGCATGAGCTCATGGACCACCAACTCCTCGAGAGAGTCGCTGACCGGATGACTGTTGATGAGCACTATGGCCTTTTTGTCCTCGCGATCGATCTTCACGTCCGCCGACTTGCGCCACTGCGTTTCCACGATGCGCAGCTCAATATCCCAGTCCCGAAGACGCAGCACGTCTTGCCAGCGTCGCATGAGACAGAGCGCCTCGCCGTTGTCGTAATCGTTCATGACCCAGCCCCTTTCGTCGGTGGCCCCAAATGAGCTGCATCTTACCAGTCAGGCGTCGACAGCAAAGCTCCCCGGAGCAAGAGAGACGGCTCCAACGTGGAGACGGGTGCCATCGATAAAGCGGCCTCCCGTGTCAAGCAGGAAGGACGGTCGATCTCGATGATTCGACTCCCAAAAGGCGGCTAATGAGGATGTCTCAACTTTGGTGTCGTGGATCCCTTCATGCGCAGCGTGAAGGCCTCCACCAAATCGGGTCAACTTCAGTCTCTTGAATTCCCTTTTGCGAAAACCGGGAATGTTGCTCGTGGCAGGCCTTTGGACTGGAAGGCGCCACAAGCTTCGGTGCGAACCGGCTCCGGACCACAGCTAGTAAAAACCTACTACAGACGCGCTGCAAGGTTCTCAATGGCAATACGGCGCAGCTTTAGATAGCGGTTCGGATCCGTAGGTTGCACCCGCTGAAGAAGCGCCTGACCTTCCTCGCCGAAAACGTCACGGAATCGTGAAGGCCAGTGATGAGAAAAAGCCGATAGCCAGGCGGCGAGGGGATCTCTCTCTCTTTCGGTGAGGTCAGCGACTCGGGATGCGAGCTCGTGAATAGCACGAGCGATGAGTTGGTCTTCCAACGGACCTTTGTCCACAGGACGAGCAGCACCATCCGGTAAGCCGGCATCAATCAGCGTCTTCCAAGGATCCATCACAACGTCTATTCTACAACCATGATGAAACCACTCAACCCGGCCCTCGATCGCGAACGTCTCGAAGCGTTCTTGCGAGCCGCTGAAAAGCGCCTCGAGGGCGAGTGGTTGCTAGTTGGAGGTGCCCTAGTGTGTCTTTGGCTGGAGCCACGCCGAGTGACAGAAGACGTGGACATGCTAGGCCTCCGGGGTACGATGGAGGAGCGCCTGGCTCTCATGTCTCTTGCCGAGGATCTCGGCTTGCCCGTGGAGGCCGTCAACTCCGCGGCCGACTTCTTCGTCCGTCGGATCGAGGGATGGCGCGACGAGATCGAGGTCTTCCGAAAGACAGAACAAATGACGCTCTACCGTCCGTCGACAACCCTCTTCCTTCTATTGAAAATCCACCGGCTTTCCGAAGCGGACCTATCGGATTGTATAGCCCTAGTAAAACGCGCACGCGCCGATCGCCTTCGCATGGATACCGGCCGAGTGCTCGCTGCGCTGGGCGCACTCCCACCGAGCGAGGACGAATCGCTCGTGAAGCGTCGATCGCAGCTGCAAGAGGAACTCTGCTCCTAACTATGGATGGGACACCAGCCCTTCCCTGCGCACGATTTCGACTAGATGCCGGTTTCCAGTAGATCCCGCATCCGGTCGATGAGAGAAGCATCGTTGCCAATGAGAATGGCTTCGTAATACAGCACTTCCAGAACTTGCCTGACCATTCAGTCGTCCAAGTGGACAAAGAGTCCATCCATGTCCGCGGTTTCGACAACCCATCCAGCTGCGCTTGAAGCTTGGAAGTCATCAATGCCGCCGGGAGCAGTCGGCGGAAAATGCAGGTGCTCCCGTACGAGATCGACTGCGGCGGCTTGCTATAGCCTCGATGACGCAGACAAGCTGTC
>SKWY01000271.1 GCA_007128675.1 Deltaproteobacteria bacterium
CCGGCGCTTTTGGCCTCAATCGCGAATCAGAGGATTACGCCGTCCTTCCGAAGGCTCGCCAAGTCATGACTCTTGACGCCAATCGACGAGAGAACTTCGTCGGTATCCGCGCCCAGACTTGGAGCCGCCGAGGCCGGGCTGGGCGCCTCTCCTAGGAATCGGATAGGGCAAGCAACCTGTGCCATCGGCTCCCGAGGTGCGTCTTCAACCGATACAAAAGAGCCGCGCGCCCTATGCTGCTCATCCTCGAAGAGGTCGTCCACCTCATGTACCGGTTCACAACAGACGTCGAGCCCCGAGAAGAGCGCAACCCACTCTGCCTGAGTCCTCGTCTCAAAGAGCCGCGCAAGCTCCCCTTTCGCATGCATACCTCGGCGACCCGAAAAGTGGCCCTCCCCTACCAGGTCCTCTCTTCCGATAGCGCTACAAAACTGCTGCCAGAATTTGGGCTCTATCGCAGCCAGAGTCATATACCTGTCGTCAGCCGTGCGATAGACGCCATAGCAAGGCATCTCTCCGTGTAATAGGCCAGCTCCTCGTTCAGGCTGACTCTCCAGAGCCTTTCTCGCTCCTATCTGCATCGAGAGGAAAGCAAGGGCGCCTTCGGTCATGGAGACGTCCAACCAGGCACCCTCGCCCGACACACTTCTGCGAACGAGGGCGGACAGAACTCCGACGGCTCCCATGAGACTCCCACCTCCGATATCAGCTACTTGCGCGCCGGGGATCGCTGGAGCCCCACCCTTTTCCCCGGTGAGGGCAAGCAGCCCCGAAAGACCAACGTAGTTGAGATCGTGGCCCGCCTTCGAACGACGTGGTCCGGCCTGCCCATGTCCCGTGATCGAGCAAAGAATCAGCTGTTTTCTCACCTTACAGAGCTCGCCGTATCCAAGACCGAGCCTATCCATGACGCCCGGCCTGAAGGACTCGATCACCACGTCGAAACCTGCCCCGACTAGCTTCAAGAACAGCTCGACTCCTTCTCTTCTTTTCAAGTCGAGAGTTATGGAGCGTTTGTTGCGGTTGAGGCCATGGAAGTAGGCACTCGAATCTCCCGACATTGGCGGCATCAAGCGGAGAGGATCGGCCCCGTTGGGCGACTCCACCCGAACCACATCGGCACCAAGATCCGCCAGAATCAAGGAACAGTAGGGTCCCGGAAGAAGCCTCGAGAGATCGAGAACACGCACTCCTTCAAGCGGAAGCATGGCCGATCCTTTCAGCATTCCGCCAGCTCCCAAGAGAAGGCTGGGGTCTGCATCACGCTATGAGAGAATCTCGGTTAGCTTCATTCCCAAGGTCATATCCCCATCGACCTTGAGCCTACCCGACATGAAAGCCATCTGTGGGCTGACCTCGCCGCTAATCACTTTCATGAAGTCGTCATCCAACACCGTTACAGTACAGCGAGCGTTCTCATCACAACCCTCACGAACCTCACATTCAATCAGATCCACGATCCAATCGCCGCCCGCCTCCCCAGTAACGCGAAACTGATAGACCGCATGAATCTTCCGAAAGACTTCACTGCGTGCCTGAACCTTCCTGGCGACGTCGTTCTCGAAAAATTCTCTGGGACTGGACGCCATTATGTTCTCCTGCTGCGCATCCCGAGATCTACGTGTTGGTTCCGGGACGGCATGTTGCGAATTCGAACCCGAAATCGCGTCGCGAAATTTACCAACCGCCCGAGTCTATGTCAATGATGCCGATGGAAAGATAAGGACGCCCGCCTTCCTCGATCTCGTCTTGGAACTAACCGAACGAACCAGCCCGTTTCAGCCATGCCCCAATCAACCAACTCTTCGCAGAACTCCCCTCTTACGGGCATGTTTCAGATAGGGACGAACAACGTGGTTTCGAGAGCTCGCCGTCCCATCGTAAGTAATACAAACTACTGGAACCCCCGTAACGCTCTCAATCTTTTCCGTCATGGCCTCGGTGACCAGCGCAGGGCAGCAGAAGGCGGGGTTCACCTGAATAAGCAGACTAACATCGGAATGAGAGCGACATATGTGAAGCACCTTCAATACATTCTCGAATGTTTCGCCTGATTGTTCTATCCGCATGCCGAAAGCGTTCAACGCGTCATCGAGGTTCTCTTCGTTCACTGAAGGAGCGTGGGAATATGGTTTCGCCAAACGGCGCCGGTATCTATCCTCGAGAGATTCCATTATCCCGAGCAACGTCCTCAGCGTGGTCCATTCTTTGTAGTTGCCTTTCAACAAGAGGCGCTTGAAGTGAGCTGAAGAAATGACACGGGCATACTCGCTATATGGAGTAGTAACCACCTCTCCTCCCGCAATCTCGATCTCCCGTATGAGCCCCTGGTTGAAGACGTCATTGTCCCGAACATAAAAATCACCAAAGATGCCTACCTTGGGCCTTGACGTTACCGTCTTCGCCACGCCATCCAGCACCCTCGTAGCTTCCTTTAAGGCCGCGTCCTTTGGCAAACCTGCACGGAAAGTCTTTCTGAACAACTCGAGGCACTGCTCCAAGGCAGCATCCGTGGCTCCAGGCTCGTCTTCATAGGGACGAATCATGCATCCAAATCGCCGCAACATGCCACCAAGGAGAAAGGCGAAGTAGGCCTCGATTGGAGCTGTCAGATCCACGTCGGAAAACGTAACCATTCCTCTATAGATCTGCAGTTCTTCCAACCCCTCCACATCCAGCAGTCGTCGAAGGAAGCTCGGGTACATAGGAATATTGCAGGCCCATCTCGATTTGAGTACCCAAAGAGCGGTGTTCGAAGGCTCTAGTTGGTGGCGCCGCATGTATTCGACGCACTCTTCAGCAACTACGTTCACCGGAATACACTGTCCGCTATTGTGCCTCATAGCTCGACTAATGAGCTCGGGAGTTTCATCCAGAAGCCTCGCATCCACTCCGCGATGTCTGAACATCTCCACCAGGAGCTGACACACGTAACTGTCCCAACACGGCACGAGCAAGGTCTTATCCCGCAAGAAACCTAGCCCTCCCCAAAGAGACTTGATGGGGGACCAAAAACTCTTTTCCACAGCCTCACGAGTCCTCCCTAGCGCTTCTGCTGGACTCCCGATTCCTTCATTCTTTGCTGTGGAGGACTCGTATCTCTTTGCGCTTTCTCTCGAGCTGGAGGACCCCCGCCCTCTTGCCTGCTGGGAATGTAGATGATTGCGAAAGGCCCTGATCCCTGCTTCGATTCTCGTCTCGTAGCCAACCGCGGAATCCAAATCATCCACCTGAAGAATCAGATATGGTTTCTCCTCGGCATCGAGGATTTCCCGAAAAGCATCGATCACGAACGCATCGGGAGAGCAACGAAAGGAAGAAATGAGGATTGGATATAGACCTTCACGGCTAGCAGCGTAACGTGCTACGCAGAGCATGCGTAAAGCATAGGACCATGTAAGATCCTTCATCTCGAGCGGCTTGACAGCTCCAGTCCTGGCCAGCTCTTCTTCTGGTATTTCGTCCTGCACCCAGACAGGCACATCGAGCCCCGCAAGCAGCCCGGGAATACGCCTGTTCATTCGTGACGACAATATCGTATAGGGTCTCCCGACCAGCACCACTTCCACATTCTTGCCTCTTCCCGTGCGCCCCAGGAAGTTCTCGGCGACCATTCTTTGCACCCCGACATAGAAGCGGTGTGCCCGCTCATATGCATCCATCAGCTCTCGAGGCTCCACATCGAGAAGCCCCCCGAGTGCCCTCATCAACTCATTCTTACTGCCCCTGTTACCATCCGCCCCTCCAACGAGCGGGGAAATAATTCGAGCATCGTGCCCAAGAGCTGCCTTCATGAGCGTTGGTGCATACTGCGTGTAGTAGCACATCTCTCCTGATGGGTACCCTGCACACCCCGTTGAGCCACAACCCTCGATGCGAAGCTGATGCGGCAGGAAGACATAGTCCACGCGTCGAAGAAGGCTTGCGACATGGCCGTGCAGATCCGCTATTGGGGCGCAGAACTCCGCACGCGCCAAACGCCGCCCATCGCGACCCGCCTCCGGTCCGCTGACTTTCGCCTCGACCCCGAGCTCGGCAAAAAATCGCTTCCAGAACTCCGCATCGTTCACCAAGTGCAAAGAGTAGGGAATACCGATTGATATCCCTCTCTTGCGCTCTGGAAGAGGCGGTAGAGCGCGACTTTCACGAGCATACCTTCCCCGCCGAAGCTGCACTACATCTAAAGGTCCATCGCGTTTGCGGGAAGGAGCCTGCTCGCCATAGTCACGCCCGCAAGTAAGTCCATAGGCTACATCCTGGCCTCCCAACCGCACAATACGCAGCTTGCACGCATTTGCGCACAAGGCGCAGATTTCCGTCCGAGCACTCATGCCATCCCGCCACAGGTCGAGACCCTTGAAGCTGCTATGGAGCCTTGGACGACCATCGTGAAGCGTCAACGCAACGCCAAGAGCCCCCGCAAGATGACAATATTTGGAAACTTGTATCGGCTTATTCAGCTTTTTTCGAAATGCGGCTACGAGGGCGGCATTTCGAGCGGTCGCTCCTTGGAAGCAAATTCTTTCACCAATCAATCGAAGCGTAGCCACCTTGTTTAGATAGTTATCCACGATCGAGTACAAAACCGCCGCCAGAATTTCGTCCACCGAGTAGCCGTGAACGAGCAGATGATTGATCTCGCGTTCCATGAAGACGGTGCAGCGGTCGCTTGTTCTTGGGGCTCGAGTCGACAGTGCTCTTCCCGCTACATCCAAGAGAGGAACCCCGAGCTTTGCTGCCTGCTCCTCAATGAAGCTGCCGGTGCCCGCGGCACAAACGGTGTTCATATGAGAAAAGGTCACTATACCCCGCCGGAGTGTCGTGAACTTGGAGTCCTGCCCTCCTATCTCAATTATCGTATCAGTGTCTGGGTCAATCTCGGTCGCTGTACGAGCGTGGGCCGTAATTTCATCGAGAATGAGATCCGCACCTATCACCGATCCGACTAGCTTCCTCCCAGATCCCGTAGTACCCGCGCCGATGAAATGAAAAGGTTTGCCGCGCTCGCTCTCGATGACGGATATGGCCTCGAAAAGAGCCTGCATCGCCTCCAAGGGCCTTCCCGCCGTCCGTGTGTAGAGCCCTACCAGCACCTTGCCCTCGTCACCGAGGAGCACGGCCTTGCTGCTTGTGGAACCGATATCCAGTCCAACATAGACATCCTGGCCGGAATAACCGCATCCCTCATCAAAGTTCTCGACCTCCACCGGGTTCTGTCTACTGGAGCGCGTGCCAACGAGTAGCCGAGGCGTCCCAATTGTCGAGCTTGCTTCAAGATGACCGTTTCCCGGCCTACTCTCGCCACTTTCCATCAACGGCGCATGAACATAGGTCCTGGACTGGCGCTCCTCCTTCAAGGCCGCCTTGAGCTCTTCAAGGCAGGAAGTGGAGCTCGAACCAGCGAATCGGTCGTCCCTACCTTCTAGCGACAAAGATGCGGCCCCCACTGCTCCGAGTATTTCTGCGTGCAAAAGCGCCTGGACTTCACAACCAGTCTGTTTGGACAGATGCCTGACGACCTCGCCATTGAGTGCCACGCCGCCGGCAATGAAGGCTGGCCGAGGTATGTCGGCCTTACCGACCACGGTATCCACGATGTTCCTGGCCACGCCGGAGGAAAGACCGGCACAGATCTGTGCAAGTCCGTAACCTTCCTGCTGGGCATGGATGAGATCAGTCTTGGCGAAGACCGAGCACCTACTCGCAATCGTGGGAGGTGTCTCCTGGTTGCCAGCCGCTATGCCGGCCAGCTCCTTTGCGTCGGACAATCCTAGACGCTGAGCCTGCTGATCGAGGAAGCTCCCGGTCCCCGCCGCACAAGACGTATTCGAGCGGGTATCTCGATAGCTGCCGTCCTCGTGAAACCTAATGAGGTAAAATCGCTCCCCACCCACAAGAAAGAGCGAACGCCGTTCTGGAGATATGTGCCCCGAAGCTTCTATGGCGCAAAGAACTCCATCATGCACGGCCAGGCCAAGGCTCTCCAGCGCCTTGGAGCCACTAGTCGTCGCCAAGGTCTGGAAAGGAATGGCCGGCATGTTTGCCAAGATACGCGCCAACGTTTCTTTGACGTCACCCTTGTGAAAAGCATATCTGCTCCAGAGGACAGACCGATCGGCGCCCACCAAGGCCACGGCGACCGAGACCGAGCCAACGTCTATTCCAAGTCCCGTTCGTTCCAAGCTCATCGCGTCTTCTCCTTGGAGCAACCCGGATCGCCACATTCGCGTCCGAGCTGGATCATGCCCATAAACACGATCCCTGCAAGCTCATTCCTTGGCGCCAAGGAAGAACGTTCAGCGATGAGCCCGCTGCTGGCCTCGAGTCTTGAGATCGAAGGAGATGATGTAGCCAGAGCCAGCGTAAGGCACAAACACACGTCCGCTCCCATAAGTCTCCACATTCGGACGATAGACAGCCGGCTGTCCTATGAGCGCTGGTCTGGAGACCTGAAGAAGCATGGAATCGGGAAAGGCTCTCACCGGGTCGAGCCCAGCATGCACCCGCAGCTCTCGTTCCGCTCCCTCCTCCATGTAGGCCTCGTCCTGGACAGGCGCCAGCGTGAAACCTATCTCCGGCCCATCAATGGGGGGCTCGGTGTCCATGAAACGCTCTCCGTCATACGCGAAGAAGTCACCCGGCTCGAGTCTCCACACCTCCTCGAGCTCGTCCCCGAGCACCATATAGCCTCCCGCCCGTACGCCGTAGACAAGGGGAGATGCAAAGCAGTCTGCTTCGGGAAGTCTCGCCCCTGCCTCGATGACGGAAAGCGTCATCGCGCCGTCGGGATCCACCGCTGCCACTTCCCAGAGCAACTCGTCCGAAAGGTCCGAAAGACCGCAGCTCGGCTCATCGACATTCAACCTGCTCTTTATGGAAAGCAGATCACCCGGCAGGACATGACGCTCATGCTCCAAGACTTCGAATGCCGGCACGACCCTGACAGCATCGCCTATCGTCTCGAGAACGCCGAGCGCGGGCGAATGCCCCGGCAGAGCACCGCGCCAAGAGATTCTCCAGACGCGGGTACGGCTGACGCCGGGTGTCAGTTCCACGATCGGCAGCAGAGGCGGCTCATCTTCGCCCTGCACGAAATCGGGGTTCTCTGTGGTCTCGATAACGGGAGCGCTCCAATCGATGTCCGA
>SKWY01000176.1 GCA_007128675.1 Deltaproteobacteria bacterium
ATCTGGCTCGCGATGAGCATCCGCGTGATCCAGGAGTATGAACGCGGGATTGTGTTCTTTCTAGGTAGGTACACCGGGCTTCGCCAGCCGGGTCTTCGAATAGTGCTGGTTCCCGTATTTCGTATGGCGATTGTGGATACCCGGACCATCGCTCGCGATGTTCCGCCGCAGGACGTCATCACGAAGGACAACGTCTCTGTAAAGGTCAACGCGGTCATCTACTTTCGTGTGATTCAGCCGGACAAGGCAGTTCTTCAGGTGGAGAACTACCTGTATGCGACAAGTCAACTCGCCCAGACGACGCTTCGCTCCGTAGTTGGGCAGCATCAGCTCGACGAGCTGCTATCGGAACGTGAGAAGCTCAACGACCTGCTGCAGGAGACGCTGGACATGCACACCGACCCATGGGGCGTGAAGGTGACCAACGTCGAGATCAAGCATGTCGACCTGCCACCGGAGATGCAAAGGGTCATGGCACGCCAGGCGGAGGCGGAGCGCGAGCGGAGAGCCAAGATCATCGCGGCCGAGGGTGAGTTCCAGGCTGCCCGTAAGCTCACGGACGCCGCGGAGGTGCTCGCGACCGAGCCCCAGGCCCTGCAGCTACGGTATCTCCAGACGCTCGTGGAGCTAGGTAATCAAGGGAACACGACTACGTTGTTCCCGATCCCCATAGACATGCTCTCGGCGTTCCAGAAGAAGCTGGAGAAGACCTAGCTCATGGGGCATACGGGCCCGCAAGAAGGCGAAGGCAAGGTCGGCGGCAAGAGCCGGCCACCGCGCTGCTTGACGGTGGCCGGCAGCGACTCCGGGGGCGGGGCCGGCATACAGGCCGATCTGAAGACCTTCGCCGCCTTCGGCTGCTACGGTTCGAGTGCCATCACGGCCCTTACAGCCCAGAACACTGTGGGCGTCAGCGCCGTTCATGCGCCGCCTCCAAGCTTCGTGGCGATGCAAATCGATGCCGTTCTCTCCGATATTGGGGCCGACTCGGTGAAGACAGGCATGCTCTTCGATGCCCCGATTGTCGAGGAGGTTGCCGCACAGCTCGAAAGACACGGTGCCTGCGAGCGCCTCGTGGTCGATCCCGTGATGGTGGCGGCTACAGGCGCACGCCTTCTTGCCGATGACGCCATAGAGGCGGTTCGATCGAGGCTTCTTCCTCTTGCGCTGGTAGCCACACCCAATATTCCGGAGACCGAGGCTCTGGTCGGTGGGAGCCTCTCTTGTGAGGATGACGCGGTGGAGGCAGGTCGAGCCATACAGCGGCTCGGGCCCACCTGGGTTGTAATCAAGGGGGGCCATGCTTCGGGCTCGGAGGCGGTGGATCTCCTCGTGGGACCTCGTGGAGAGGTTGAGCGCCTGCGTTCCCCTCGTATCGAGACTCGGCATACCCATGGGACCGGTTGCAGCTTTGCTAGCGCTTTGTGCGCCTCCTTGGCCCGAGGGCTGGGGGTGCCCGAGGCGGCTAGCGAGGCGAAGTCATGGCTGACTGGGGCGATCCAGAGCGCGTTTCCGGTCGGCCGCGGCTATGGGCCCGTGCACCACTTCCATCGGCATTGGTGAGCGCTGACTCCATTTGGATGAAGGACACGAGTGGGGCATGACGTTGGCTTGCTGGAGTGTTATATAAAGCAGATGCTGACCGTCGCCGAGATTCGAGAGAGATTGGAGGACCTCGATCGGCGCCTGATGGCGCTTCGGAGGTCTCTTTGACCTGCCGGCCAAGGAGCGCCGGCGGGCGGAGATAGAGGCTCGCTCCAGTCAGCCCGAGTTTTGGAACGGTGGTGACGAGACCCAGGGTCTCCTGCGAGAGAAGGCGCGCCTCGATGACGTGCTCGAGAGAGTTGCAAGGCTCTCCGGTCAGTTCGAGGATGCCAACGTTCTTTTCGAGCTTGCACGCGAGGAGGAGGACGAGAGCCAGTACGAAGAGGTCGCTGCTCAAGTCGCTTCCGCCGAAGATCTGACGAGAGCTCTCGAACTCGAGATGATGCTCTCCGGGCCCGACGATGCTCGTAACGCCATTTTGACGATCAACGCCGGGGCAGGCGGTATCGACGCCCAGGATTGGGCCGAGATGCTCCTTCGAATGTACATGAGGTATGCCGCCGAGCGAGGCTGGAAGGTCGAGCTTGCCGATCAGCAGGAAAACGAGGAAGCAGGAATCAAGAGCGCTTCGCTCATTGTCTCGGGTCCCAACGCCTATGGTTGGCTCAAGGCCGAGGCCGGAGTCCACAGGCTCGTGCGAATAAGCCCCTTCGATTCCAACGCTCGCCGTCACACGGCTTTTGCCTCGATATTCGTCAGCCCCGAGGTCGACGAGGACGTGGACATATCCGTAAGAGACGAGGACCTGCGGATAGACGTGTTTCGTGCCTCGGGCGCTGGAGGGCAGAAGGTCAACAAGACGTCTTCCGCGGTCCGTATGACCCACCTTCCTTCCGGAATAGTCGTGAGCTGTCAGAATGAACGCAGCCAGCACAAGAATAGAGACATGGCCCTGAAGATCCTCAAGAGCCGCCTCTATGATTTGGAGATGAAGAAAAGGGATGCCGAGCGAGCCAAGATCGAGGCGACCAAGTCGGAAATCTCGTTCGGCTCCCAGATTCGAAGCTATGTTTTGGCTCCGTATCAGATGGTCAAGGACCACAGGACAGGAGTAGAGAACAGTAGTCCGCAGCGGGTACTCGACGGCGATCTCGATCAGCTGATTGAGGCCTTCCTGCTAACCGGCCAAGCCACCGGATCGAAGGATGAGCTTACGAGCCAGCCCTCGGCCACATAGTCCTTGCCGCTCTAGCGATGGCGCCATCACCGCTTCTTGCTCATTCTTCCGTGTCGTCTCCGCACGCGTCGGCGTATCCGACCTCCGTGGTCATTCCATCCTCGGCCACGGTGATGTCCTTGTTGAAGCAAGTCCGCGCTTCGGCTGCCAGCAGATGAGGCAAGCAATCATAGCGGCTCGATATGTGGGTGAGGATGAGCCTTCTTGCGTCGGCGGCCCGCGCAACCTCTCCAGCTTCCTTCGCGGTGGAGTGCATGGTCTCCGCGGCTCTTGCGTGTTCGGCCTCCGAGAAGGTGGCCTCGTGGATCAGGAGGTCGGCGTTTCGGGCTGCTTCCACCACCTCAGTGCAGGGCCTCGTATCTCCAGAGAAGACGACCTTTCTGCCTGCGCGCGGTGGGCCCATGACTTGCTCTGGGAGCACCTTGCCGCCTGATGGAAGATCCACCGGCTCGCCGCGCTGAAGCCTTCCGAAAAGAGGCCCCGGCTCTACCCCCAAGGCGATCGCCCGATCCGGGTCGAAGCGTCCGGGCCTAGAAGGCTCTTCGAGGACATAACCAACAGCGGGCATCCTGTGGTCCACACCTATGACTTTTAGCTGGTAGTCGCCTCTGTCGATTACCTGACCTGGCTCCACGGTCTCGATGCTGATCGGGAAGGGGTACTCGCGCCAACCGATATGAATCGCTCGCTTGAGGGCGCGCTCGATGCCCGGTGCCGGGCCCTGGATTATCAGGGGCTCCGTTCGGTCTCCCATGGCAAGCGTGCGCAAGAAACCGATGATTCCCAGGTAATGGTCGGCGTGAAAATGTGTGAAGACAATACGGTCTACGCGAAACCCGGTGCCCCAGACGAGCATTTGGCGCTGAGTGCCTTCTCCACAGTCTATGAGGATTCGGTCGGAGAACGCCCGAACAGCTGTTGCCGAGAGGCCTCGGCGTATCGTTGGGGCGGCGGCGGCGGTGCCGAGAAACGTGACTCGCAAGACGGACATGGCGGCACAACATATCCTGACCCGTCCCCTCGTGGAATGCGGCCTGACGTTCTTGCGAGAATGCCGGCGGATTGCTCCATCTCGAAACCGTGGCTAGCGGCTCTAGAGGATCGTGCGGCGCGTTTCTCCTGTGCGGGCCTCGTGCGTCGTCACCAGTGCTGCGCGCCCTGCGAGAAGCCCTTCTCAAAGGCGAACGGGGGCCCTCCTTTCCACAGCCCGCGAGCCACTCATCGCAAATGCGCAGGTGGACCCCTTCGTATATCCCCAGGTTTCTCCACCGGCCAGACGCTCCCGAAAAACGCGAACGGAGACGCCCCGTTGCACAACCCGTGAACTCCTCATCGCAAACGCGGACGTGAACCCCTTCGTTCATCTCCAGGCTGCTCCATCGGCCAGACGCTCTCGAAAAACGCGAGAGGGGACGCCCCTTACATCCAGCTGAGCGCCAACCGAGATACATCCCGGCCAAGCCCTTATTCTAAAAAACAAGGACTTCATCACCGCGTCTATTTCGAGACGGCGTGGATTCATCATGAGAAATTGGCCTTGTAATCGAGGGGGCAGCGAGCGATATTCGTTAATTATGAGGCTTTCGTGTGGTGGCTCATGGGGCCTGTCTCGTTGCTTGCCACCTGCACTTCTGCTGATGGTGGCCCTGAAGGCTGCATCCCTTGGATGCACCCGGGAATGCCACTTCGATACGGATTGCCCGGGCTCGCTGATATGTGAAGACGGGGTTTGTGCGGCCCTCGATCTTTCTACTATCGAGGCAAGGGAATGTAGTCAGGAGAGCGACTGCTCGGTGCGCGAGGCGTGTATTGAAGGCCGCTGTATTGTCGAGCACCCGACCGGTGGGGCCTGCGAGAGCGACGCGGAGTGCAGCCCTCCCCATACCATTTGTGGAGAGGACGGAACGTGCGAGGTTGGATGCTCTGTAACGGGCTGTCCCGAGGAGAGTCATTGCGGACCCGATGGACGTTGCGTTGACGGCTGTCTGGTGGATGAACACTGCTCTCCTCCAACCACGGTATGCGATGTGGGGCTTCAAGAGTGTGTGTCGGGGTGTGTCGAAGGCGATTGCGCCGATGATCATTACTGCGACCCGACAACTGGACGGTGCAAGGAGGGATGCGCCTTCGACGCCGCATGCGATCCTCCTCACTACATCTGCGACGACAACGAGTGCGTGGAGGGATGCCTAGAGACCGGTTGCGGCACTGGGCAGAGCTGCGATGAAGAGACCGGCCGCTGCAGAGAGGGCTGTGATGATCACTCCGATTGTGACCAGCCGAGCCTCGTTTGTGGCGATGATGGCTTCTGCGTGGATGGCTGCCTGGTTGCGGGTTTCTGCCCCGAGGGTCTTCTATGCAGGCCCGAGGATGGCCTTTGCGAGGAGCCTGGGTCGGTAGCCTTGGGGCTAATCTGCGACGATGGCCAGAACGGTATCGACCACTCCCTGTGCGAGACGGACTTCTGCCTTTCCGTCTCAACGCCATTCTGTAGCCGTCTTTGCACATCGACCATGTCCCATTGCCCCGAGCCAGGAGCGTTTTGCCGGGTCTTCTTCAGCCCCCGAGGTATCGGGGCTTGCGAGGTCTATGGACACGAAGACGTACCGCCGGGCTCTCCTTGTGAGCACTTCACCGAGTGTAAGTCCTGGCAGTGCAAGGACGGCGAGTGTACCGACACATGTCAGCACGACCGTGACTGCAACCTCGGGGGGC
Organism: Deltaproteobacteria bacterium; assembly: GCA_007128675.1. Classification (GTDB taxonomy): domain Bacteria; phylum Myxococcota; class Myxococcia; order SLRQ01; family SLRQ01; genus SKWY01. The sequence goes on from SKWY01000176.1 coordinate 5,498, forward strand.
ACGTGTGTCGCGCCGCCACCAACGATGCAGAGGAGAGCTTTCTTCTTTGCGCCCCACCTCTGGCGGGGGCTCAAGGGGAGGTAGGCGATTCCTGCGCCAGTCATGACGACTGCGTCAGTAATGTCTGTTCGAACTCGCGGTGTGTCGGCCCGTGTCATACCAGCTGGGACTGCCCCGATGGTTTTATCTGCATACCGCTTCTTCATCGAGGCGAGCCGGAGCCTATCGTAATGCGGGGCTGCGTTGATGCTGGACGCTCCACTGGGGCCGAGCCTGTTGGTGCCTCCTGCAATCCTTCCACCGGACAGCCGTGCAGGAGTCTCGTTTGTGCCACGTACAATGATGGGGCTCATAGCTGCGTCGATCTGTGTGCCAGCAATGATGATTGTCCAATTGGTCATCGGTGCAACGTAGGGAGCATCGAGTTCTCCGGCGGGACAAGCGGGCTGTACCAGGTTTGCATAAGGCGCTGATCGAAAGGACGGGGCAGGCAAAACGGCGGCGTCTTCCCTCTTGGACCTCGTCGCAAGTTTGCCTTCTTGGTACCCCCGCGGGCTTCAAGGTGGGGTTGCAGGCATCTTGGGAGCTTTCTTGCTGCGTCCGCGGTTGACGATGGGGACGTCCCCAGATATCGTGCGCCGCCTTTGGGAACCCTAAGGTATCGGCATTTCAAGAGAAACAACAGGGAAGCATGGCAGAGGAAGAGCTAGTCGAGGTGCGCCGGAAAAAGGCCGAATCTCTCCGAGACATCGGCGTCCACCCCTATGGGACCGCCCTAGAGGTTCGCCACACGGTTAAAGATCTTTTGGAAGCGGTGCCGCGAGTAGAGGATCTACCGGAGGAAGCGGCTGTTTCCGAGGATGCTCGAGTCTTCAGCATAGCCGGAAGAGCCATCGCTGTTCGTCGTTTTGGAAAGGGGGCCTTCCTTCGCCTTAGGGACAGGTCTCTTCGGGAGACCCAGCTGTTTCTCTCCAAGGCTCTATTGTCCGAGCGTGACTGGCGTGTCCTCGACTTGACGGATGTGGGAGATCACGTTCGGGCCGAGGGTCAGCAGTTTCGAACGCGTCGTGGCGATCGCGCCCTGCGGGCCACGGCCTTTACAATCCTGACCAAGGCGCAAAGACCCTTACCCGAAAAATGGCATGGACTGACGGATAAGGAGCTTCGATATCGACAGAGGTACCTCGATCTAATCTCCAACGAGGAGGTGAGGCGAACCTTCGTGCTCCGAAGTCGCGCGGTTTCCTTCATTCGCCACTTCTTCGATGATCGAGGGTTCATGGCGGTCGAGACCCCGATGATGCACTCTTTGGTCAGCGGGGCCGCGGCCCGTCCCTTCAAGACCCACCATAACGCCCTGGATATCGAGCTCTTCATGAGGATAGCGCCCGAGCTTCATCTCAAGCGCCTGGTGGTCGGCGGTTTCGAGAGAGTATACGAGGTCGCTCGGTGCTTTAGGAACGAGGGTCTCTCTCCTCGTCACAACCCAGAGTTCACGATGCTCGAGTTCTACTGGGCTCATGCCACGTGGGACGATCTAATGAATCTGACCGAGGAGATGATCGTCGGTTTGGTCGAGCATCTTGGTGTTGGGATGCCTGACGACC
>SKWY01000262.1 GCA_007128675.1 Deltaproteobacteria bacterium
AAGCGCCGCCTCGCCTCGGTCTTGGTCGAGATGTACAGGCAGAAGGGCACGGCTATCGGCATCGAGAACGCAATACGCTTCTTCCTAGGCATCGACATCACCGCGGTTGTTCCCTTCACGGGCACAACGCTCGTCCTCGGCGAGTCCCTGCTCGGTGTGGACTGGGAGCTAGGCCCTTCGGATCAGTTCGCGCGCTACGCCTTCAGCGTCGAGGTCGGCATCTCGCTCACCGAGGTACAGCGCCAGCAGATCCGAGCCATCGTCAGGTACATGAAGCCGGCGCACACCCACTTCATCGACCTAATCGAGCCGATGCCTCCCATCGACTACGACCACTGGGAGCTTGGCATCAGCGAGCTCGGGGTGACGAGCATTCTGCATTGAGCGCCCAGCACAGAAGTGATGCCGCCTGAAAGGCTCCTAACGAATCACAAACGTGTACCCCTCGTCGTCCGTGCACCAGGGATCGATGTCGTAGGGTACCGACGAAGACCATGGCTCCGGCGCATCTCGGAACAAGCTAAGGTCTTTCCGGCAGATGGTATCGGCGTCTCGAATGCGAATCTTGACCTTGGGCAGAGAACCCGAAGAGTAGCCGAAGAGCTGCTCTACATCGAGGATGTCGAAAGCAATGAGCCCAAGAGTTTCGCCGCTCAGGTCGCCGTAGAGCGGATCGTAGTTCACGCTGACATCGCTGTCGAAGACCAGGGCGCATATGGTCCTTCCCTTCAGCGCAGCAAGCCCTCGAGCGCGGAGGGGCGTCACGAAAGGCACCTCGTCCAGATAATCGGCGAGAGCAAGTGGATTCCAGAGGAAACGAGATAGACCCACCTTCCAGTCCATGTCCCAATGCCGCGGTACCCGCTTCAGCGCGAACCAGCCCTCGTCACCGACTTGGCCGGAGAAGAGGTAGATGACTTGGCCGACATGGTAGTCGAAGAATCGCAGCTGCCGCCGTTGATCTTCGTCTGCGATATCATCGTTTACGTCGCGGCTCGAAAAGATGCGCTCTTGACCATACTCGTCGAAGTACTCGCCGCCGGCATCGATTGCGTCTTCATCCATAATCAGAAAGACGGTCGTGGGCGCCGGCTCGATATCTACCTCGAAATCCTTATCCGCAGGCCGCTCATAACACTTGACGTGGTTGGTGTTGTGCCCACTGCCGAGCCATTCGTCCTCGTGCTTCTCGCAGGTGATCTCCGACATCGGCTCTTCGCAATACGGGTCTTTCCAGAGCTGATACTCGAAGGTCCAGGTGCCCTCTGGCGTGTAGGAGGAAGGGCATAGGGATTCGACTGGTAGCGTTCGCCCCTCCCCGTCCATCGCCAAGCAGGCGAAGAACTCGTTCGAACACTGGTAGCGCGCGTCGGCCTGAACCGACCTGTAACCGTGCACGGAGAGGTATCCCGCCTCGCTCCCGAGCGGATGGCTCGAGCCTCCGATACCGTACGAGCTCGTGTCGTCCTCCCCCACCGAAATGCAGGCTCCTCCCGCCAACAAGGCGAGAGTCAAGCCCCAGAAACAAATGGCTCTTGATTGCATATGGCGTTCCCCCAACGCTCGTACCATCTGGAGTTGCGGGCATGAAGACCAAGCCATCCGCACCCGAACTCCAGGCTCTCGAGCGTCCGTGATTTGCATCCCGCACGTCTCCGCTCTTGGGGGATCACCACCTACCGAACTTCGCTCGGAGAGAGAGCCCCCTCCCATATCGGCCCCTACTAATCTGAAGCTATGGGCTCTAGCGTCGCCAACAAGAGCGGCAGATCGAGCCTGCTCGAATCCCCTGCATGAATCCGGCATGAAGGTGTTACTGAAGCTCGTTCAATCCAACGAGCAACCGCGGAGGCCTTCCCAACATCTGCCGTCGCCGGAAACGGGGCAAGGAACCGTATGGGCCTTGGCGCAAGTCCTACGGGCAAGTATGCGTGAGAGGCGCCAATCCCAGATTACCAAGCGCATAGGTCCCGCTACCGCCGATATCCACCAGGTCGCAGAAGGTGTTTTGAAGCAACACCGAGTCGCTGCCGGACACCGTGACATCGCCGTCTATGGTCGAGAACGACAGCCCGGCGTTGCTTCCTGACATGTCGAGATCACCCGTGATGTGCGCACCGCGGATCCTGTTGTCGCTGCCGGACACGGTGACGTTTCCTTGTCCTTGTGTTGCAAACCAGATGTTGAGTGCGCCAGAATAGACCCTGACCCATACAGCATACGGCAGGAGATACAATGAACCCTCAGCGTTCTGGCGTGGCTCTTTCTTTCCTTGTTGCCGTGACTCTCTGCCTGACCGGTTGTGCTTGTGGTGAAACAACCACTGCTCCGGGCAGCGAAAATGGCAACGGTGATTCGAACGGTGGCAACGGTGACTCCAACGGTGCCAATGGTGGTCTGAACGGAAATGGCAACGGTCAAGACCCCGTCGACGCTTGCGCTCCTCTCGGCGATGAATGCACTACGGCCGAGGAATGCTGTAGCGGCATTTGCGTCCCCGCTCCTGGCGGCACCATTACTGTGTGCGCCTCGGCGGGCGACTTCTGTGTTGGCGAAGGTGGGGCATGCGAGTTCTCCATCGACTGCTGTGAGGGGGCGTGTGTGACTTCGGGAGAGAACGCAATATGCTCTGCAGCAGCGAGCTGTTTGTATGTTGACCAGGCATGCGATTTCAATGGCGAGTGCTGTTCTGGACGTTGTGAGGGCGGCCATTGCGCCCATGGTGGGGGCGGGTGTCGACAGTCGGGCGAGGTCTGCGACGCTGACTACAACTGCTGTTCGGAAACTTGTAGCGACGGCCTGTGCGTAGGCGATGGAGCTCCTTGTGCTACGGCCGGCGAGCCATGCGATGCTGACGATCTTTGCTGCTCCAACACCTGTGGCGCCGATGGTCATTGCATTGCCCTCGATTTCTGTCGGCCAGCCGGCGAACCTTGCTCTAGCGGCAATCAATGCTGTGGTCTTCAATGCCTCGATTCATTCTGCGCAACCCTCAGGTACTGTCGCCCCAGTTTCGAACCGTGCCAGACCCACCGTGATTGCTGTAGCTTTAGGTGCGAAGAGGGGGAACATGGCACCAAGCGATGCGCGCCGATCGGCGGCTGCCGGACCAGCGGAGCTATTGAGACCCCCGAAGGCGAGTTGAATGAGTTCGGCGAAATCTGTGCAACCAACGCCGATTGTTGCTCTGGTATCTGCGCGCTGGACCCAGAGGGCATCCGCCGTTGTAAAAAGGCCGGCGATCCCCGATGCGGTGAGCCCGAAGCTGTCTGCCTCCCGCCAGGCGAAGTGTGTGAAACCGACTGCGAATGTTGCTCGAACGAGTGCCGCCAGCTCCGCGAAGATGACGATGCGGGTCCATTCCCCAAACGGTGTCCCGGGTCCGGTTCGTCTTCCAATGGCGATGAATGCGTGCCTGATGGAGGAGTGTGCGTCGACCCAGCGGAGTGTTGCAGTAATCTCTGTCTCTTGCATGAGGGGGAAGGTTACCGCTGTGGATTACCGCCTCCAGACGAGAACGACCCTCCACCTAATGGTTCTCCCGGGGATGGTGACTGCGTGCAATTCGGAGGGCAATGCACGACCCAAACCGACTGTTGCGATGGCCTCTACTGCCTACCGGATGGAAGCGGCGGCTATCTCTGTAGCATGATTGGATAAATAGCTTACGGGTTTACGTGTGAACACCCGACTATTCCAATGCCCCGGCACGCCGCCCGCGTCCTTGGAGGCTCTAGACCAGCAGAATGCCGTTCGATCCAGCGAACGACAAAGCCCAGCTTGATGTGTATTGCAGCGACCGTCGAGCTTCAATCATCCACGCACACGAAGACGACCTCGCCGTCGAAGTCTGTCTCATCATCACAGCCGTACTCCGAGCCGAGTATGGTCTGGCAATCCCCGGCGTCTTCACACGTAAAGAGACAGACGCCACCGCGAGTATCTGCACAGACCGTCCCAGATGGGCAATCAGCGTGTCTCGTGCAACTCAGGGTGCAGAAGCCACTCGCTTGTCCATCCAAGCAAATTTCCTCGCAATCGTCATTTGATGTGCATTCAGCCCCAACTGTTCGGTCTACGTTCTGACCGCAGGCTGCAAGGAACGAAAGCAGCATGGCTGCCATCACCAAGTGTTTCATCGTTTCCTCTCGAGCGGAAGACTTACTCTGCAGGCTACTGAGATCAAACAACCTACGGGCACGAATGCGTGAGAGGCGCCATGCCCAGATTACCCAGCGCATAGGTCCCGCTACCGCCGATATCCACCAGGCCGCAGAAGGTGTTTTGAAGCAACACCGAGTCGCTGCCGGACACCGTGACATCGCCGTCTATGGTCGAGAAGGACAGCCCGGCGTTGCTTCCTGACATGTCGAGATCACCCGTGATGTGCGCACCGCGGATCCTGTTGTCGCTGCCGGACACGGTGACGTTTCCTTCAATCGTCACCCGCCCCCCAAGAGTACCCGCTCCAAATAGTGTGACCGAGCTACCCGAGAGTTCGAGGTCGCCAGTGTAGACGCCGTCGGAGAGGAGCACGATCCTGTCACTTGCGCTAAGCGCATCATTGACTTGCTCGATTGTGCTGTCGGCGGCGAGCTCGACGACCTCCGCGCCAAAAGCGTACACAACACGAGCCATGCGAGAAGCGCCGTCTGGAGTCACAGACACCGCGAGCTCGACCAGGTCCTGCTCCGCAATCGTTTCGGTGAGATCCACATCGATGGCGCCGGAGCGGAATCTCAAGGCCACGGCACCCGCATCCACACCGCCTAGCACCCCGATGCCCTCGGTTCCGGTTACGACCGACTGACCGCCACCGTCGATGCTTACGTCCGCCACCACTTCGCCAGGCTCGGGAACGGCAACATCGTTGAGGTCGTTGATCGTGGGGTTCACCACCACGACGAAAGTGGTCTCGCCTAGCTCTACATCCGTGGGGTCATGGGGGTCCGGCGACGGCCCACAGGCCACGAGCATAGCGAGAATGCAAGCAGTGGAACCAACGCAGAGTAGATGAATGTGCTTCATTCCGTGTCTCAACATTTCTCCTGTCAGGATCGGCGGCCAGGACTCTCCCGAAAACATTCGCGTGGCATGCTACGGGCCCACGACGAAGATGTCCAAGGTGTTACGAACAGTCACGCTCACCTCGGATCCCGTAGTGGTGCCGGCTGGGGTCAATACGTTGGTCCGCCAAAGCTCGATCACTTCTTCTTCGACATCTCCATCATCGGCCACTAGATGCTGCCCAAGCACCGTATACTCCCCCGTGTCCGAAATCACCGTCAGGTCCATCTCAGCGACGGACATCTGCGCGCGGTCCGCTCCGCTCGGGCTCCAACGAACCACCATCGCCGTATCGGCCGGCTGATTTCCGCTCTGGCTCGGCTCCTCGAAGACGTGAATCTCCGGTCCAGTCAACCTTACGCCACGAAGGTAATCGTCACCCGCATCCACCGAGAGTCGAAAGACCTGGGCATAGCCGCTCTGGCTGCCGCTATACTCGCCCGAGTTCCCTTCGGTAAGCTCGATGGTGCCAAGGTCGGTCTCGACCACCACGACGGCATCGGACACCGCACTCCCACCCTTTCGAACCTCGACCTCAACCTGGGTGTCGAAGCCCGATGAGCTGGCTGCGTTCGGGGAGCGGTTTAGAGCCTCGATGGTTGCATTGACCCGCAAGGTGTTCGATCCGCGACCCTCATCGTCTCCCCCGCATGCCGTTGAAACAGCCGTCATGGAGGTCAGACAGTAGAGCGAGAGAATCCACTTTCGGAGGGAGGAGTTCATGCGAGGAGTCCTTTCTGCTGTAGTTGCCTGGAACCCGATCCAGGCAACGAGTCCTACTGGAATTTGCAAAATTCGAGCCTAACCCAACCTGCCTGTTTTGCTGAAGGAAACCAGGAGCAGGCCTCAAGAAAACGGGGCAGCGATGTCATGGTAGGCGGAGCTTGGTGCCAAAGACTGTCAGCGACTGAGGACGTTCGGCCTGCTCCGCGAGCACTACGATCGGACAACCCAGACAGGAGAAAGATTCTTTGCGTCACTCGGTCCCCGGTAGCGACGATTGACCCTTTGCTTCTCTGGAGCCCCATACGCCAGAGGAGCCAGGGATGTCCGATAGACTCGATTTTCACTTCCGCCAACGTGTCCAGGAGTCGGAGCTGGACCTCGGCTTCGAGCTGCTCGAGAAGGCCGACCGAAACCTCGCGGCGGACATCGGGGTCTACGGCATCATCAGCGGTGCGGAGCCGACACCGCACTCGCCGGTACCGGACATCAGCATCGACCTGACCGCGCCTGCCCGCTCCTACGACAACCTCGGTCGGCGCATCTTCTTCGGCACTGGCCAGACCGTCGACTGCTCCGTCGACCATGCGGGTATCCCCACCGATGTGCCAAGCGTGGGAGAGGAACGATGGCTCGGGATCTTCCTTCGCTTCGAGCGCCTTCTCAGCGACCCGAGGATGGACGGTAACTCGCAGCAGGTCTTCTTCAGGCGGGACGAGTCCTTCGAGGTCATCGTTCGGCAGGGGCCCTCCGCTCCCGCAGGCACCGGGTCAAAGGTTCCTCTCGATCCGCAGGGCCTGCTTGTCTGCGATGTTCGCCGAACCCACGGTCAGACCCAGATCCTGGCGCCAGACATCGACACCTCGAGACGGCAGGCGTTCATCTTCGCCCAAGGCGATGCGGTGGAGATCGTCAGCAGTCTTTGGAACGTCCTCCAGCCAGCGGTCAACACGGTCCAGGCGGCATTCAACGCCGTGGACTCCGAGCTTGATGGGCACTTCGGCGGCACGGACCGCAGGCACCCTGCCTCCGACATCGACTATACGCCTCATGGCTTCGTGGGCTCGGACAACGTCCAGGCCGGCATGAACGAGCTCGTCGACGACCTGTCTAGCTCGACTGCTGGAACCCCGGGTGCGAAGCTCGTTGGGGCGGCCGCGGCATCGGGCTCGCCGCACGCTCTCCCGCAAGGGAACGTGGATGGGCAGCTCTCCCAGCTCCTCGCCTGGCTGAACGCACACCGCAATGCAGCATCCGGAGCCCACCAGGCCAGCGCCATTTCTGCCAGCCTCCACAACTAT
>SKWY01000497.1 GCA_007128675.1 Deltaproteobacteria bacterium
CCTCTGATTCCTGCTCTTTCGAACCGGCCGTATCCGCCGCGTCCTCGCCAGATCCCTCCTCTGATTCCTGCTCTTTCGAACCGGCCGTATCCGCCGCGTCCTCGCCAGATCCCTCCTCTGATTCCTGCTCTTTTGAACCGGCCGTATCCGCCGCGTCCTCTTTGGCGACATCCTCGGTGCATTCCCGCACACTTGCGGCCGCACCAGCCACCATCGACTCCGTTCGCTCCCCTCGAGGCAAAGCTTCGACATCGCCCGTTTGGCCGCAACCCTCGGCGAGCGGAGCCGCCCCTTCGTTCATCCCGTCGGTCCGCCCCCCTTCTTGCTCGGAAGCTGTTGGGCCGTCCGGTTGGTCTAGGCTGCTCTCCTCCGAGGAAATGCCCGAGCCATCACGCGCCTCTTCGTACCTACGAGACTCGAGAACCTCTTGCTCCCGACTGTAGACCGCCTCCAGCTCGGCGCTTTCCTCATCGGGCAGTCCGGCTCCGAAGCCCCACTCCCCTTCGGTCAGGTCATAGGCTTCGTCGGAGAAGCTAGGATCGTACCAGACGTCGTTTACGTATAGGAAGCCGGCCTTATCGGTTCCCAGATCCACGAAGGCCGCCTGCATGCCGGGTAGAACCCGGAGGACGCGGCCTTTGTAGATGTTGCCGACAATCCCTTTCTCTCGCTTACGTTCCGCGTAGTACTCTGAAATCGTGCCGTCCTCTACGAGGGCGACACGTGTCTCGAAACTGGTGGTATTGATGACCAGGACGTTGCCCATTGGCCCAATGCTCCATCACGGCGACGCATCTTGGCATCGCAGCGCAACAACCCGTTCTCCCCCGGAAGAAGGGCCGACCGTGGAGGGTCGGCCAAGTGGTCGGAGAACCGACCAATGGTGGGTCGAGAACCGGGTGGTCCTTCGTCGAGAAACAAGCGGCGGCGCAAGGCACCACAAACATCAGCGGAGGCACTCGAAGCCCCCCGAAGACGCCATGCCGATCTCCATTTGCCTCCCCGCGAGTCAAATGGGCGCGTTCGGTTCGAAAGGACCAATATTTTATGAGAAATCGACACTAGTTCACGTGTGTCGCAAAAAAAGCGAAGTTGTGTTTCAAATCTTGATGGCGCTACCTCACGAGATCGGCCTAACGCTCCTTTCGAGCAGCCGTGTCATGAGCCCGTAGCGTCTCTATTCTCGAAAAACCTGTATTGTTTGGGGCTCCACTTGGATGGAATCTCGCCCCACCGCAGGATGTTCGGTGTTGCCCCGGTGATAAACTCGGGCCAAAACCTAACTTAAGCTTTGCTTGGTAGCACACGACGTACGAGTAAGCAACACCGCTAGCAATCGGTCAAAACAATGATGGTGTCTCGGCCAATTCTTCAGCGCGGGTGAAGCCGCAAGACCCCACGGGCACTGTCGATTTCTACTCTGAACTGGCCATGAAAATTCCTGCCCAAGAGGTTGCTCGAGCAACGGGAACACACCACGACCTCGACACCGCGAACCTCTGCGGTATCAATCGCCAAACGGTCCACCCTTACGACGGGATCCTCCACGGGACCGCCAGCCGTATGAAAGAGTCTCTTGTCATCGAGAGAGTCCACATCGAAACCTAGTCTCCTAGCCAGCGCCGGCGTGATCGCCGTCAGGTCGGCACCCGTATCGAAGACGAAGTCGGCCGGAACGTTCCCATTCACCAATACTCCGACATCGAAGGTCCTCCCATCTCGCTCTATGGGCACTTCTACTGGACCGCCCGCGAGCCTGCCAAGCACGCTGTAGGTTGCCGATCCTCCAGGGGAGACCCTGTCGCCCGATACTACTACGGGTGATGAGCCGCCAGAGAGACTCTCGGAGGCTTCGGCGACCAAGTGGCCTCCCTCGACTTTTCTAACGTAGGCTTGAACCTTCCTTGCTTCCTGCTCCTTTCCATCCCCTGATCCTTTTGGCACCACCTCGGCCGAGGACCCGCTGGGCTTCTCACCACTTGTCCGTCCCTCGATGGAGGAATCCACCGGCGCGATTGCCCGTGGCTCCCCTTCCGTTGGAGCAACATCCTCCGCGCAGGCATCCTGGGTCTTGTCAACCCCGATCCCCGGCTCATCCTCGGGTTGTTTAGTGATTGTCAGGGCACGCAGCGCCCCGAGCAAGACCTCGCCCGAAACGGTGACGGCATGATCATCGCCGTCGGATGCGCCAAGAAGACCCGCTAGGGACTCGAAGGGCAGAAGGCCGTTTTCCTCCAAGGCGCGATCGGTTTGATTGCCCAGGGCGATAAGTAGCACGAGCGCGACTAGAATGTTCAGGAGGCAGAAGAGACGGGGGCCACGGGAGCGAAGGCGCCTAGAAAGAACCCATGGAGCAATCACCGCACCAACGAAACCCAAGAGAACCATCACCCAGCCAATGGGCACCAAGTTACCCGCCAAGCTTGCATAGAGCGGCAGCAAGATCATGGCGGACAAAACCGCAACACCTACCGAAACTGGTCCGTAGCTTCGCTTCTTGGTGAAGACCTTGTCTTGAGGCTTTAGGATATTGTCGGTAGACAGCGACACGAAAGCTCCGACGAGTTGGCGGAAGCCGGCGACTCGCTAACGGACCCAGAACCAAGGGACATCTCGAAAGGTAAAGCTCCTACTTTCAAGATCTAGCACAAATCAAGCGTGCACAACAAGAAGTGGTGCAATTCCTTACCGGTTTCAGGCTCGTTTGGCGATAGGACATTCACCGGCCGGATGCCTTGCAACGGCACGTGACCAGCTCATCTCCTTAAACGTCGCGGAAAGCTGACCGAACCGGGCCTACCTCGGTAGTGGCCTGCACCCAAAGACGAGATCTCCACCCGACAAATAATTGCGGTACCCGGACAGATATGTCGCGATCTTGGCCATGCTGAACGCCACGACACCTACCAATAGAGGCTCAACCGCCCACAACCTGCTGAATTCCCTCCGCACCTGGATCTAGAACCAGGCCTGGCATAAGGATTGCTACAACTTGGTAGTAAGTGAGAGGGCGACGAGTGGAAGGAACAACCGGTCCCCGCCATGCTACCGTGACCTACTCTCCTCGCCCATGGGTTCCGAGTCCCGAGCAAGGAACCCAAAGCCGCAGGGTTCGGAGCCCCATCCTCCGGACCCTGCTCTTTTTTTGAGCTATCCTACCACACGAAAGGTGGAAAACTCACCGGTTGACTCCGTCCACCGAGTATCGACGTCTTCTACCCTGGCGGCTGGCGGTCCCTGTCGACACCACTCTACGAACTCCTCGACAGCCTCCCGAGGTCCTTCCGCGACCGCCTCGACCCCCCCGCCGGGCAGATTCCGAACCCAGCCAGTCAGCCCGAGTCTCTGCGCGGTCTCCAGCGCCGTCGCCCTATAGAAGACGCCTTGAACACGGCCCGAGACAACCAGTCCAACTCGAACCATCCCGACATCATCATCTCTGCCCCTCAAATTGCCTTGGTCGCTCATGATCTTCCTTCTAGTCCTTCCTCATCCCTTTGCTTTCCAGTAGTAAGCGAAACTTCTTTTCATCCACGATCTCGACACCAAGCCCCCGAGCCTTGTCGAGCTTGCTTCCGGCCCCGGCTCCCGCGACGACGAGGTCCGTCTTCCTCGACACGCTGGACGACGCGCGGCCGCCACGCCTCTCGACCTCGGCCTTGGCAACCTCTCTGGTCATGCTCTCGAGGTTTCCGGTGAAGACCACGGTCTTTCCAGAAAAAGGCCCTTCTCCTCCTCCCTCCTCGGCCCCTGGTCTGACCCCTTGATTCAATAGGTCCAGGACCGCTTCACGGTTCTGCTCTACCTCGAAGAATGAGCATATCGCCTTGGCGACCTCGGGCCCAATCTCACGCACGGACATGAGCTCGTCGACAGAAGCCTCCATGAGTCTCTTTGGTGAGCCGAACCTCCTAGAGAGAACGCCGGCTACATGCTCTCCGACGTGCCTGATCCCAAGAGCTACGATGAAGCGACGAAAAGTCGTCTCCTTGCTCTTCTCGATTGCCTCGACCAGATTCTTGGCGCTCTTCTCTCCCATCCGTTCGAGCCTGGTCAGCGACGGAGCATCGAGACGGTATATGTCCGACAAATCGCTCACTAGACCACTGTCGAGCAACAACGAGACAGTCTTCTCGCCGAGGCCATCTATGTCCATGGCCCCTCGGGAGGCAAAATGAGTGAGCCGCCCCTGGATCTGCGCCGGACATCGCACGTTGCGACAACGATGAGCCACCTCGCCTTCCTCCCTCGCCACCTCGCTTCCACACCTGGGACAGCTTTTCGGCATCCTGAAGGGTCTAGCGCCCGCGGGTCGCTGATCCTCGATCACCCGGAGAACCTGCGGGATCACGTCGCCGGCACGATGCACCACCACATGATCGCCGACACGGACATCCTTACGTTCGATCTCGTCGATGTTATGAAGGCTGGCACTCGAAACCCTCACCCCACCCACGCTGACGGTCCGGAGCCTCGCGACGGGAGTCAGCGTGCCGGTCCGGCCCACATGGACGTCGATTCCCTCGACCACGGTGGTGGCCTCCTCCGGTGGAAACTTGAAGGCGATCGCCCACCGAGGTGACCGCGCGACGGATCCCAAACGAAGCTGCAAGTCTATGTCGTCTAACTTGATTACGGCGCCATCCATCTCGTAGCTGACCTCGTGCCGCGTCTCCAGCAAGTCTCGGTGGGCAGCCAGGGCCGCCCGGACTCCGTTGACTCGCCTGCTTCGCGGAGCAGTCTTGAAGCCGAGCGCCTTCATTTCCGAGAGCTTCTCCCACTGACTTGCGAATACGAGGTCGTTATCTCCAACATCGTAGAAGAAGACGTCCAAGGGTCTTGTCGCCGTGATCTTGGGATCGAGCTGCCGAAGAGAGCCGGCAGCGGCATTTCGCGGGTTGGCAAAAACTCGCTCTCCCATCTCCTGACGGCGTACGTTCAGCTTCTCGAAGTCCTTTCGATGCATCAAGACCTCTCCCCGAACCTCCAACACGCTCGGAACATCATCGCCTCGAAGACGCAGAGGCACCGCCTTGATCGTCCGTGCGTTTTCGGTCACCACCTCGCCGGTCTCACCATCGCCACGCGTCGTGGCCCTCACAAGAGTGCCCCTCTCATAGAGAAAGGAGCAAGCCAGACCATCGAGCTTGGGCTCCACCACGTAACGGAGTTCTTCAACGGGCGCTAGTCCCAGAGCACGCTTGACGCGCAGGTCGAATGCAACGACCTCCGTCTCGTCGAAAGCGTTGGCTAGCGATAGCATCGGCCTAAGATGCCTGGCCCTATCGAATCGTTCGCTGGGCGTTGCGCCTACTCGCTGGGTAGGACTGTCCGAGTCGATTAGTCGCGGATACTCGCTCTCAACCTGCTCCAGTTCTCGGAACAAGCGATCATACTCCGCGTCGGACACTTCCGGTTCATCCAGTACGTAATAGAGGTAGTCATGGTGACGGAGCAGTCTTCGCAGCTCCTCGGCTCTCGTCACGACATGCTGGGGCGGCTCTTTCGTCTTGGACATGCCGCTCGAATAGCGAGGGACCAGCGTTTTCGCAAGGCCAGAGACGCGGCGAGACCATTCCAAGTACAGGCCGCATCGGCAATGTGAACAACGAGATAGACAGACATGGGTACGAGCCTCTTGGACCTGGGATCCCTCGAAGGATCGACCCAACGATCTAAGGAGGAGGCCACTTGGACCTGGCGGAAACCTCGCCGTTCGGGTCTGCCGCTGCAACGGACCAATCGACCCCGCCTTGCGATCTCTGCTTTACTATCTTGCATGGCCCGGTCGAACGACTATCCGCTTTCTCGAAACCTGGTGAGTACAGCCCTCACATCCCCGCAAAGCTCGGTCTTTCCCGCCAGATGCTGCATGAATCGAGCCGGGCATCACGAGGGATAATAGGCATGGCACACCCTGCGGCAAACCAAGACAATCCAGACATCGAGACGCTGGAGGAGGAAGCAAACGTCTTCTCCAGCCTCGATCCCTCGGAGCGACGAGGCAACATCGTCGACCGAGTAATGCGTCAGCAGAGGATAGATCGCGTTCCTCCATACGATCCAAAGGAATACGAGCAAGAAAGATTCACAACACGTGCTCGAACCCTCTTCTTCGCGCGCCTGGCCTTTCTTGGACTCGGTCTTGGCGTGCTGGCCATTCCCAGATGGTCGGAGACCTTCGGAATCCACAGCTTGTGGGCCTTTGCCGTCTACTTCGGCATGGTCGGTTACAGCGCGTTGAACTTCGTGCTCGTCGAGCATCCTAGAGCAGGCCGCCCCATTACCTTCGTGACCCTCTGTCTCGACCTGCTCGTCATGGTCTACATGATCTCGGCCTCGGGAGGTCTTCGCTCACCGCTCTTCGCGACTCAGCTCTTGTTCACGACGCTTTTCGTTATCCTATTCCCGAAACCCCTCGCATTGATTCCTCCCCTCTTGACGCTCCCCGTAGTCGCCAAGATTGATCAGCTTCTCCATGGACCAAGCGTCGGAATCATCGACCTCTTCATCCTGCTCTGGTACTCGGCGATCAACTTCATCGTGGTCTACGTAATGGTCTATCTGAACGAACGAGAAACATCCCATCACCGAGACGTGATCGCATTGCAATCCGGCCTGCGTGAGATGGCGGTAGTCGAAGAGCGAAGCCGGATGGCAAGAGAGATTCACGACGGCCTGGGAGCCTCTCTCTCGTCACTCATCATTCAGTGCGAGTATCTGGACAACCTCGCGCGCAAGACGATCGATGCGGGGAAATCCAATGAAATAGTGGAAGAGATCCAGGAGATGAAGAGCATCGCCGAGGAAAGCATCGATGAGCTCCGGCGAAATGTCTCGATGATGCGCAAAGACTTCGATTTGCTGCCAGCCATAGAAGAGTACTGTGACACTTTCGAAGCTCGCAGCCGAATCGAAACCGGGTTCGAGCACATTGGCCGCCCTCCCAACCTTCCTCCGAATGTGCAGCTCACAATCTTCCGGGTTCTACAAGAATCCTTGACGAACGTGGTGCGCCACGCGGAGGCCAACAAGGTATCCATACGCCTTGCTTGGCAGGAGCCAAATCTCGTGTTGACCGTCTCTGACGATGGGCGCGGCTTCGATGCCTCCCAGTCATTGAAACACCATTACGGTTTGACGAATATGAAGGAGCGAGCTCGCTCAATCGGTAGTGATCTGAGCATCGAGAGTGCCCCAGGCAATGGAACGCTCGTGAAGCTCTCGATTCAAGTGACAGGGAGAAGCCGATAATGGCGATTCGAGTCTTTGTCGTAGAGGACCAACCAAAGATCCTACGTAGCCAGCTGAAGCTGCTTCGAGGCTTCTCGGAGATCGATGTCATCGGGACGGCGCCTTCCGGGGAGAGCGCCATCGAGGAGTTGGAGGACCTGACTCCCGACGTCATCCTCCTCGATCTTGGCCTGCCAAAGATGAGCGGAATAGATGTAACTCGTGAGGTCAAGAGTCGTTGGCCCAAGATAGAGATTCTGATCTTCACTGTTTTCGACGAGGAGGACCGAGTTCTCGATGCGATTGGCGCGGGCGCTTCTGGCTACCTCCTGAAGGGAGCGGAGGCCGACAAGATCATCGATGCAATCCAGGAGGTCCACGCGGGAGGAAGCGTCATACAGCCCTCCCTAGCCCGAAGACTACTTCGGCATTTTCGCGTGACCCCGGAAGGAAGCGAGGTCAGCTCCGAGGTCATTCCATTGGATGAAGAGGAGGCACAAGAGGCACGGCTTACAAACCGGGAGATAGAGATCCTCCAGGTCATTGCAAAGGGGCTGTCAAACACCGAGACGGCCAAGGTGCTCGGCGTCTCCAGGGCAACAGTACGTACCCACCTGGAGCACATCTATGCCAAGCTCGACGTTACCAACAGGGTCGAAGCGGTAACCGAAGGGATTAGAAAGGGCCTCATCGACATCTAAACAGAGCACCTCATGATTGCTGCCGGCAATACGCCATATCGCCTTACCGGATGACGAAAGACATCGAGCCATGGGAGAGTTACGAACGTGGACGCCTTTTCACGAAACGCGATGATGCTTCTTTTTGGATCGATGATGCTTCTTGGCATTGGCCTCGTCGGAGTTCTCGCGCCGGTAGACACTCTCACCCCAGGCCTTCAGAGCTTCTTCTCGGGGCATGCGCCAATCGTTCTTGCCACGATGGGCATGCTGGGGATAGCCGCGGTCGTAACGGTGTTGATCAAGGGTCCCCCCTTGGAGAAGAGGACAAAGAACGAGCACGATGCCGATGAAGAAGCACAAAGCCCAAAGGCTACGGATGACACGGGGCAGAACCCGGACCAGGAGTCGGAGGGCATCATCTCGGATCAGACCCTGGCCTTGATTGAATCAGAGGTCCTCCTGAGACAAGAGGAAGGCACCAGTTGCCCTCTATTGGGCCCGGAGGTTCCCCCGGCCGCGCTATGCCGAGCTTTGCTGGAGCACGAGTCGAGGTGGATTTGCGCAAGAGCCAAGAAAGAGATGCATGGTGCACTCTCCAATGGCCAAGAGAGGTGGAAGGAAGCCACCAAGACCATCACCGGGGGCGTCAGGGTTCGGGGACGTCACGACGGAGAAGCCGCGAGCTATCGCCTCGCCATACTGGCGCACATACCTCCCAACTCGTCACCAGAGCAGACTAGCGATACCCTCGAGTTGCTGGGCAAGCTGCCGGGTGATCGTTTCCTCGAGGTTGCCATGGTACGAGTACCGGAGGAGGCCGACACGTTCGCCTCACCCATGAACGTGGCAGGTCCCATGGCCACCGAGATTCTGCTGGAGAAGGCCCCCGACGGGCAAGAACCGGGCAGCGGCGACAAGGCATGAGGGTCATCATTACAGTGGCCCGATCAATTCTCGTCATGGCCTCATTTCTCCTGGCCGGCTGCGCCACAACCCCTATGCAGGGAGGAGGCGCCGGCGGTTACTCCAAGACCCACGAGATCCTCGCCGGCACGGCGCACTTTCGGGTCCACTTCGGTCCAGCCGACGAGGACATAGTCGAACCGGTCCTCGATGCTCTCTTGACGGCTGCCCCGCGAGTAGCCGTTTGGGGAGCCTTCGAAAGACCAATCGAGATTCGGATATACCCCACGCACGAGGAGCTGGAGATCGCAGTCGGCCGCCGAAACTATCCCTGGCTGCGTGCATGGGCCAGATACGATGAGATTCTACTCCGGTCCCCCCGCACCTTCGATCTCTTCGAACGGGGCTCGGCCAACCTCATAGAGCTGTTCACCCACGAACTGACACACTGCCTCATGTATCAGAGATCGGCTCCGAAGGAACTCTGGCAAGCCGTGGATCGCACGATACCGATTTGGTTCCGCGAGGGCATGGCGAGCTACACGGCACGGCAGGGGCACAGGCGGTTGTCGGAGGCACGCCTGGCGGAGTGGCGGGAGCGCACCTCGCGTGATCCCCTGGGCGAGGCCAAGGCTTTGTATCAGGGAGATCCAAGCATTGCTTACGCGGCCGCCCACTGGGCCTTTGCCTTCTTGGTGGAAAGATACGGCGCCCAAAGAATACGAGATCTCATGGACACGATGCGAGAAGGACGCTCTTTTGGAGAGGCCTTCACATTGATCATCGGCATGGAGCCCAAGGTGTTCGAGCAAGAGTACCTGCGCTATCTCGACTGGGGCGGGTGGATTGAACGCAACAGACCGGAAGCAAAGGACGTGCTGGTCATGCTTCGATAGATGGGTTCACTGCTCGTCGACACCCTCGGCCTCCTCCTCTCCCATCCACGGCGGCGGCAAGACGGGCGGCCGCTCCACGTCACGTCGCTGACGCTGAAGCTCTATCTCGGTGATGAGTGCGGCCGGGGCAATGGTCGAGACCGGCACGAACCCCGACTCCGCACCGCAGAAACCATTGAAGACAGCCTTGTCCCTGCCGACAGCCGATATCCGATTGACCACGGTAAGAGGTGTGCCCACCATCTCCACTCCGCGCACCAGCTCTTTCTCACCCGTCTCCACGTCAATTCGGTAGACCCTGGTCGGGACACCACGGAAAGCCTGGTATCCCCATATCGAAACGTTCGTGTCGCCGCCGGTGATGTCCTCGATCACTAGGGCGTGCTCGTTTCCCTGACGACGAGCCTCCTCAATCAACAACTTTTCGAGACTCTCCATATCGTCCACCAGAGTCTGCTCGTCTCCAGCATGAGTAACCACGAAATTGCCCATTCTAGCCATGGGGTCACGATTACCCTGCGCTCGCCCATGTCCCGTGCTGCCGGAGTCTATTCCCTTCACGGGAGTCCGAGAAAGCAAGTAGCTTTTCAGCACACCAGCCTCGATGAGATCCACGCGCCGAGCGGGCACTCCTTCGTCATCGTAGACATAGTGTCCGTTGAGTGGAACGCCGTCCCAATCTTCAATCGTTGGATCATCGAAGACCGAGATGAAGGAGGGCACTATTCTCCTACCGATCTGACCCTTGAATGTGCGCCCACTGTCGTCGTCATCCTGTCTTTCGCCCTCCAGACGATGACCTACGGCCTCGTGGAAGAGCACGCCAGTGGCTTCCGGAGAAAGAAGAGCCGGTCCCGTGAAGGGATCCATCACCGGCGCCTCCCTCAGCTCCAGGATCTCCTCGATCAAGGCATCCACCTCGGCATCGAGCTTCTCGTTCGATGGCAAATCCTCCTGTGAACGTCCGTAGAAGCTTCGTCCGTGGGTTAGGAGCATGCCGTCCTCGGCGCGTGCAATCGCGCTCACATGAAGAGAAAAGAGCAGGTCCTCGGTGATGAGCCTAGCGCCCTCGCTCGTCGTCAAATAGCGGGTCTCCTTGCGAGCAGCCATACGAACCAGATTGTCGAAAATCTTCGGCGAAGACCGAAATCTACGACTGGCACGGCGTACCTGCTCTCGCCAAGCGCCCTGGTCGAGCTCGAAGACAACCGGATCTTGAACATGTTGCACCGGCTCGACGCGCGAAAACGAGTCAGCGCGCTCCTCTTCCGGCTTGTACACATCCTCACCGCGCATCCGCAGGTAATCCGAGAGCGCTTCCTTGTACTTCTCATCGGTCGTCAACCAAAAAGAGGACCTCAGCGCCTCGAGATCGTCATCTATGGGAGCATCCTTGCGGGAAATGTAAGTGGCCTGGCTGCTGCGCCCGAAGAGACCCTGCCGCGCGGCGGCGGTGTTGTCGAGTTCGTAGGAACCTACGCGAACCTCCACATGCGTCAGCCGACTTCTGTCGACGTCGTCCTTGAAGAGGGCACCGTACCTGGCCTGTATGTCGAACCTCTCGGTATCTCGCAGCGCATAGGCAAGGAAGTACGGAGGTTCGTGATCTCCTATCGCCAGGCGTTCCCGTGAACGCTCCAGCTCGGAGGCCATGGACTCCAGTATGGGTAGACGAGGATCTTCTTCTCCGTCCCGAAGCCCCGCGCCCGCCGGCCCTGCAGCGCAGGCGCCGAGCAAGAACAACACCATGGTCATCAGAGTGGGGGGCACCGAGGATCGATCTTCCAGGTATCGCATGATCAAACTCTACAATGTCTCGCTTCGAGGGCCATGAGGAAGCCGGGAGTTTTGGGGGCAGCTTCGCCCCGTATACTCCAATACATATCACCACCAACGATAGAGCATCTTCCGAGGGATGAGTCGTGAATCTCCCAATCAATCTATGCCGTAGTTCTTGATCTTGTATAGAAGGGCCCGGTGGCTGATTTCGAGTAGCTCCGCTGCCCGGGTTCGGTTTCCACCCGTTTCCTTCAGAGCGCTTTGGATTATCTCTATTTCCACGGCCGACATGGTCTCCTTTAGCGACCGAGGCCCCTTCGGCAACGAGAAGACCGGCCTGCCAGGGGCCCTGAGCATTTCGGGAAGGTCTTCTGCATCGATGACATCGTCATCACACATCACCAGGGCCTGCTCGAGGGTGTTCTCCAGCTCACGAATGTTTCCCGCCCAATGATGGCTATCCAGCAGCTTGATCGCCTCGTCCGATACACCCCTTACGTGCTTGTCAAGTCGCTCACCGAGCCGTGCCAAAAAGAAACGCACGAGCCTGGGAACGTCGCCAGGACGTTCTCGCAGAGGCGGCAAATGCACTGGAATGACGTTGAGACGATAGTAGAGATCCTCTCTGAACCGGCCCGCCTCCACCTCTTCTTGAAGATCCCTGGCGGTAGCGGCAATAACTCGGACATCCACGGACAAGACCTTGCTGCCTCCAACGGGGCGAATCTCCTCCTCCTGAAGGAAGCGCAGCAGCTTCACTTGTAGGGGCAAGGGAAGCTCTCCAGCTTCATCGAGAAAGAGGGTTCCTCCCTCCGCCTCCTCGATGAGCCCTATCCGTGTCGACCCGGCATCCGTGAAAGCGCCCTTCATATGGCCAAAGAGCTCGGACTCCATCAAGTTCTCCGGAATCGCCCCACAGTTCACCGCAACAAAGGGACGATCCTTGCGCGGCGAAAGAGAGTGGATAGCTCTTGCAACAAGCTCTTTTCCCGTCCCGCTCTCTCCCGTGAGCAAGACTGTCGTCTTGTAGTCCGCCAGTCGAACGATCTTCTTCCTGATTGCCTCCATCGGGGGGGAAGCTCCCACTAGCTGGTCGAGCTCCGTGACGCCCCCCCTGGCGGCAAGCTCGGCCTTTAGCCGACGGTTCTCGCTTCGAAGGAGCTCACGTTCCTCGGCCTTTCGCAGGAGCAACACCATCTCATCCGGCTTGAAGGGCTTGGAAATGTAGTCGTAAGCGCCTCTCTTCACGGCCTCGATAGCCGTGTCTTGAGTCCCATAGGCGGACATGACAATCACGGTGGTATCCAGAGATCTTGCTCTCGTATGCTCGAGGAGCTCGATTCCTCCAACCTTTGGCATGCGCACGTCGGTGATGATCACATCGAAGTCGGCGCGATCGAGTTCCGAGAGGGCCGCCTCCCCATCCGACACGGCACGCACCTCATAGCCATTCTCGTCGAGGATTAGCGACAATGTGTGGCGAACTCCCTCCTCATCGTCGACCACAAGGACAGAAGGACGCCTGCTCACGCCTCACTCTCCATCTCTCTCGAGGATCCTGGAGGCCTCTCGCCAGCTTCGATCCCCTCTCGCTCGAAAGGAAGGGAGGCGCAACCTGTACCGCGCGCGGCCTCGGTTGGCTCGAGAGCAGCCAACGCTGCCCGCGTCTCGGATGCATTCTGATCCGGCGCTTCCCCGCCCAAGGAAGAAGCGGAGGAGATGGAAGGGTCGATGACATCAAGTACCAGGTAGATGGGCCTACCAGCGACGATCGCGTGGGTGCGCCCCACATACTCTCCAAGTAGGCCTACCGACATGAGCTGGACTCCAGCCAGAAGCAACATTAGCGCCCTGATGTCACCGCCCATGGGAACAAGAGCAACCAGTCCAATCAAAAAGAGGATCAAGCCGGAAAGGGATGCCAATCGCAGCGGCCGAAAGGTCATCTCCGGCACGGCATCCAAGGCCAGGGAAACCATTCTGGAAAAAGAGTACTTGGTATCCCCTGCCGATCTTGGAGACCTGTCATAGGGCAAGCCCATGTGCCGAAAACCCGCCCTGGAGAGCGCTCCCCTGAGGAACGGGCCATGGGAACGCCCGAGACGCAGAGCTTCCACTACCCTGCGATCCATGAGGTAGAAGTCCCCTACGTCCGGCCGCACTCCATCACCAGCGACGAAGGAGAGAAAGCGGTAGAAGACGCTAGCCGTGGCTCTCTTGAACCATGAGTCTCCCCGCCTGCGCCTGCGAACGCCATAGACCACGTCATGACCAGCACACCAGATGCGCACCATCTCCAGAAGTAGCTCCGGTGGATCCTGTAGATCGGCGTCCAGGACCGCTACCGCCCTTCCTCGTGCGTTGTCCAGGCCGGCCATCAATGCAACCTGGTGTCCGAAACGTCGAGCCAGATTCACGATACGAACTCTCGACCAGCGGGCGCCCAGCGCTTTCATCACCGCTAGCGTATCGTCGGAGCTGCCGTCGTTGACGAAGACCACCTCCACACCGAACCCTTCCCTTTCCATCCGTGAGACTACTGGCGCCAGCCTTGCTCCGAGTCTGGGAAGAACCTTGGCCTCGTTATGAGCCGGCACGACGACGGATAAATCGGGCTCCTCCCCACACGCACGGGGAGTATGCTCGTTCGTCTTGACGATATGGGACCGCAGAGCTGCAGAGCGGCCCAAGCATGCATCGGACGCCATTGAACGGCAGGTTACCGGACCTTCTCACTCTGCCACAAGCCCGGCACTCGAAGACCCAAATAGGCAACAGACGCGCGGGCCTACTCATCGCGATCGCCAAGCCGCGTTCACTCTCACAGGTTAAGTCTCCCTTGTGCCTGAAGGTGCGGCTTCTCCAGTTGAATCGATTGCTTGCCAGCCTCTTCGAACGATCGCTTCGACGCCGAATCGTCGAGTATCCTTGCAGGGACTCTGGCGGCTGGGCAAAGATCCCTCTTCGCAACGATTCGAATATCCAAGGAATTGAAATGGTTCCAGCACGGAGGTTTCGAGCTGGATACCATCCTTTGCTGGCCGGGCTCGGCGGGACATGCTAGATCGACATTTCTCATGCTGGAAACAGTTTCTAGAGGATTCAAGAACGCGAAGAACCGCCTCTCCGGACAGACGGAGATAACCGAGGAGAGCATCTCCGAGGCAGTTCGCGACATACGAGTCGCCCTGCTCGAGGCGGATGTCGACTTCAAGGTAGCGCGAGCCTTCGTCAATCGGGTGAAGGAGAAGACTGTTGGCGAGGTCGTCAAGACCTCCGCCAAGAAGGACGGGAAGCGCCTGCGGGTCGGTCCCGAAGAGCACTTCATCAAGATTTGCCATGACGAGCTCGAAAACCTCATGGGGCCCGTCGAACCCGGGCTCGTATACGCGAAGAAGGGCATAACGCGTGTGATGATGGTCGGCCTCCAGGGGTCGGGTAAGACCACCACGGCAGCCAAGCTCGCCCGCCGCCTCCTCAAGGATGGCAAGAAGCCCTTGATGGTTGCCGCGGACGTCTATCGTCCAGCGGCCGTGGACCAGCTCCAAACACTTGGAGAGCGCATCGATGTCCCCGTCTTCCATGAACCCGACGTCGCCCCACCGGAGCTGTGCCGGCTCGCCGTGGACGAGGCCGCGACGTTGGGTTGCAACGTAGTCATCTTCGATACCGCGGGCCGTCTCGCCATCAACGAAGAGATGATGCGAGAACTCGAGGAAGTTAAGAGCCAAACCTCCCCAGAGAATATCCTTCTCGTCTGCGACGCGATGATCGGTCAGGACGCGGTTCGCACCGCCGCCGCCTTCGATGAACGCATCGAGCTCACCGGCTTCGTGATGACCAAGCTCGATGGTGACGCCCGAGGCGGCGCAGCCTTGTCCATCAAGGAGGTCACAGGAAAGCCCATCAAGTACCTGGGTATAGGTGAGACGCTCGAGAAGCTCGAGGATTTCCGCCCCGAGGGGCTGGCGAGTCGCATTTTGGGCTTCGGAGACATCGTCGGTCTGATGGAGGACTTCAGCGAGGTCGTGGACGAGGAAACCGCCGAGCGCGACGCGGGTAAGATTCTCTCGGGCGACTTCGATTTCGAGGACGTCGTAAACCAGATCCGCACCGTCCAGAAGATGGGCTCGCTCTCGGACCTGCTGGAGAAGTTTCCCATGTTCGGAGAGCTTCCCGAGGGCGTGAAGATCGACGACGGGGAGATGAAACGAGTCGAGGCCATGGTCTCGTCGATGACTCGCTCCGAGAGGCGCCGACCCGAGCTGATAGATGGCTCGCGCATCAATCGCATCGCTGTTGGATCGGGAACCAAGCCGGGGGACGTTCAGAGCCTCTTGGAGCGATTCCGAGGCATGAGAGACCTCTTTCGGAAAATCGGGCCAGACGGCAGCATGGGTCTTCTGGGTCGCCTTCCTGGAATGCGAAACCTCGCCATGCTTCAGAAGATGAAGGGACGCGAGGAAGAGATGCAGGAGATGCTTGGTGGGGGACAGGCCTCACCTTTTGGAGGCATGCCTGGCCTCGATGCGGGCAACGCGGCCGGTGGCTCTGCGAACATGAGTCAAGCGCGCCTCGACCGAGCTAGAATGTTCGGGTATCAAGAGCCAGGAGAGCAGAAGCCCCTGACTCAGAATGACCGTGATAAACGTAGAAACAAGCGCAAGGCCGAAAAGCAAGCACGCAAGAAGACTCGAAAGCGCAAGAAACGATAGACTTCGACCATCATGCCTGTCATCGACACCACCAGGCTTTTCGAGCGCAACTCGGTCCTGCGCGGACCCACGGGAGATCCGGCAATGATGAAACGGTCTTCAACGAATCATCCAGCAGCCTCAATCGTTGCCTTCATGGCGCTATCACTCCTTGTATGTCTGCCGGCTCAACGGCTTCAGGCAAACGACGAAGAATCCTTCAGTCCGGCCGAGTACGACGCTCAGCTCAACGCCGAGCACTTCGAGCGTGCTCCTGGCCACGACCTGACGCTCCAAATAATCGTCTCCGCGGAAAAGGACGAGGAGTCGGGGAAGATGGTCGTGTGGAGCTTCACGCAAGTGCTCGACTGCAAGAGGCCAGAGGTGCTCACCGTCTCTCGCTGTGACCCCTGTGAGTACCCCGTCTCGGAATGGGTGCGCCGGCCAAAGGACGTATGGTTCATAGAGAAGAGCTGGCATAGGGACAGCAGCATCAGACGCGCGCGCGCCCTTCGCCGTATCGAGCACTTTCGCAACTACTTTTTCATCGAGCCCATGCAGGGCGTCGAGCATAGGGGAATGACTCATCAGTTCTGGCGCTTCGACGGGCGAAGGCCGTCCCCACTAGAGGTCCGACATCCTCCGGCCAAGGAGCCTCCCGAAGGAATCGACATAGACCCACCGAAGGAATGGGACGACATCGATGCGATAGAGATCCGATATGGCGACTCGCAGCCAGAAGAAATCACTACACCCGTTGGTGAGCGAACCGTGCGTCTCACGGCTCGTGCGTACACGAAGACAGAAGATGGGCGTCGCCTGACCGACGACTTCTGGCCTTTTTGGTCTTCCGAGTGCGGCACCTTCTCACGCCCCAGCGGTCAGGACGCCAAGGAGACGGTTTTCCGTCTTTCCGGTGACGCGGATGAATGCAACGTTCATCTCTTCGAGGCCAGAACCGCAAAGCGGGAGAAGGTGGTCGTAAGGCTCGGACGCGAACCTCCGCCTCCCGTACGAGTAGCAATCACATTCGAGGGAGGCAGAGAAGCCGATGGTGTGGTGCTCTCCGGATCGGGCCGCTGGGTCGATCTGGAAGCTCACGCATACAACCCCGATGGAGAACAGATACTGGGCTTCACGCCAGACTGGGGAGTCGATGGTGGCCGAGTAGAGTACCTGAACGAAGCCCGCACGAAGCTGCGCGTTCATGTCGATGAAGGCGAGAGCCGGGCAATCGTACGAGCGCGCCATTCCGAAAGCGGCGCGGAGGACACTTTCGAGATCAAGGTCGACGACTGATTATTCTCGCGTGTTGACGTAGTTTTCAACCGACACCGCTCAAAGCATGACGATATCGTCCTCGTCTATAGCCTCGCCAGGTTCGGCCAGCGCCGTCTTCGACCTCTCCAATCGCTCCTCGGTAAGCTCCTGGAGATACCCTCGAATCTCCGCGTTTCGCGGCTCTGAAACTAGCTCCGCGAAATCGTCGGCGGGCAGCATCACGACCGCGGTCTTGCGCGACGCCGTAACGTCCGCGCTTGCCACCGTGTCCCGAATGAGCCCAATCTCTCCCACTAGATCGCCCTCACGCAGAGTGGCTAGGACCACGAGATCACCGCTCGCATCCTTCTTGGTGACCTGAACCTCTCCGGTCAAAATGACGAAGAGCCCCTCTCCCTCCTTCCCCTCCTCCAGAATTCGCTCTCCAGGTTGATAGACCTTTGAGACGAATCGACGAAGCAGGGCCTGCTTGTCCTCTTTGGCAAAAGGCCGGAAGAGCGGAGAGGTGGTCACAAGGTTACCAAGAAGCCTTCTCTTGCAAAAAGAGACGAGCTGCTGCGGAACACTAGCATGTCTCGCCGCCAGCTCCTCCAAGACCTGCCGGCTCATTTTGAAGACCTCGCTTGGCCTATCCGTGATCACCGTGGCCGACCGCGGCGCATCGGTCAACAAGGCCATCTCTCCGACCAGGGTCCCACCTCCGATTCTCGCCAACTGAACAGAGGAACCCTCGTTGGTGCTCCTTTGGATTCGAGCCCCACCGGCGCAGATGACATAGACCGAGTCTCCGGCAGTTCCTTCCTCGATCAGAACCTCTCCCTCGCCGAGATCGAGTAGGTCCATTTTTTCCACCACGTCGACGAAGGCCTCTCGCTCGAGATCGGCAAAAAGAGGTAGAGGAGCCTTGGTCACGCTTACATCCAGTTCGTCTTCTTCGTGAAGGGCAAGCACGGTCATGGCCTTGTCCACCAGCTCGGAGCCAGATAGCCCCATCAAAGCGCCCCATAGATTCCCCTCCACTGCCAGCGGCTGGGGGGGGAGAGGCGGTGGCACCGGACTCCGCCCCGTCGCATCGATGGCGGCCCGCCCATGAACCCGCCGCAGGGTATCCTTGACGCGCTTCTCTCCAGGATGGATACGCAGAGCCTCCTTGCAGGCGACCATGGCCGACAGCAGAAATCCCTTCGCCAGCAGGCTCTCGGCCGCCGCATGATAGGCGGTCACGGCTCTTTCTCGCTCTCCAAGATAGAGCAAGCTGCGAGATGCTCGAAACCTCGCCACATGATCGCCCGGATCGAGTCTTACCAGCTCCGCGTAACAAGCCAGCGCTCGTTCCCAGTCCTCTTCCTTGAATAGTATCTCACCCTTGCGGCGTAGCGCCGCGATCACACGTTCCGACATGCAGGCCTCCAAAAGGGGCTTGTGGAGCCAGATGATAAGGTCCCCAAAGACTGCCCCAGCTCAGTTCTCCAGTTCAGCCAATCGCTGCCTGGCCCGCTCATTGTACGTGAAGTCGCGAGGCGTCATGGCAATGACTTGCCGAAACATCCTGATAGCGGACTCCGGATTGAGCGAGCGGACCGTATATGCCTCGAGATACTTCTGCTCGGCAATCTCCCGAATTTCCGTCATTCCACGCTGCGAGTAGGCATGCTGGGGAGCCACCTTGAGCGCTTCCGTCCAGCTTTGGTATGCCGCCTGATACCGCTGCCCATTGAAGGCGATGCGCCCTTGGACGCCATACATATCGGCAAGACGACCACGAACCTCACGATGGATCGCCCCGTTGGCGTTGACAATCCTTGATTGGCGCTCCGCCACGGCAAGATCTCTGACGGCTTGCTCGGCCGCCCTGCTGTCAGCCGCGCTCATCCCCCGTTCATAAGCAGGCCTGAATGCTCGGATAGCCTCGGCCTTTCTTCTCGCCTGCGTCGCAACTTGCCGATTGCCGCTTTGGCTAAGCTCGGCAAACGTGTCCAGGGCTCTTTGGAACTCGCCTTGATCGAACTGTCTCTCCCCGACGGCGAGCGCACGTCGAACCTGCGCCTGAGCACGACTCTGTGCAGCTTGCCGGCGCTGCTTGGCAAGCCTCGCCTGCCTGGCGCGCTGGGCTCGGGTCATGTTGCGCAGCTCGTCCTCTCGCGCTTCCACGCGATCGAGCCCATCCCTTGCCGGCCCGAAATCGGAAACAACGGCAAGCGCTCTCCTGTAGACCTCCCTTGCATCAGCGAGCTCGTCATCCTCGAGAAGCGAGTCGCCCTCACCAACCAGCTCTTTGGCCTCGGCCTCGTCAACCTTCTCGAGAAGCTTCACGGCATCCTGGTATCGCAAGCTATCCTGTTCGACTTGCCCGAGCTGCTGACGGGCTCCTTCGAAGTCACCTAGTCCAAGGTGAGCATTTCCCTGATCGATCGCCCTGCGAGCCGCGATCTCTCTTCGAGCGGCCGCCACATAGCGACCCGCCTCCCTATGATCGGGCACATCGGCAACCACCTGCTCGAAACGCTCCAAGGCGTCCTCATACCGATTCTCACGAAAATGCTCCATGCCCTCGGCGAAAACCTGCTGAGCGACCTGGTCCAGCGGAGGCTCGGCGATCTCGCCAGAATCGGTATCCGAACGAAGGCCGAGCGCCATTCCGGCAACAGCAACCGCCACCAATGCTCCGCCAGCGATCATCAACAATCTCTTTCGGGTTTGCTGATCCCCCCCTTTTGCTCGACGCTGTCTGGCCCTTCGGACCACCTCGCTTGGCGAAGCTGGAACACCTCCAGAAGGCCTGGCGGCTACTTGAACTGGACCTCGCCTCGCCAAGGCGGGAAGGGCCGAGCCAACGGGGCCTTCTTCCTCGAAACGAAGTTGGTGATCACCCAATGAAACCTGGTCGCCATGCACCAAGCTCACGGACTCGACGGGATCCTCGTTGACGAAGGTCCCATTTCCGCTGCCCAGGTCCGAGAGCTTCACCCCGTTATGGTCCGCCGTAAGCTCCACATGGCGCCGGGAGATCTGGATATCGAGAAGAGTGATGTCGCACTCCCGACCACGGCCTAGGGTCCTTGTGCCCTCGGTGATCTCGATGACTCTCCCTTCTTCTCTGCCAGCTACCACGACCAAACGACCAAGAACCCTCTTTTGCTTGCCACGCCCCGCCGCAAGCGGATTGGACGTCACCATGGTGGCATCGGAGTTACCAGACGGACTCACCGGGACGCCCTCATCGTCCAAGAGCGGGTTGCTCACAATCGCCGTGGCGTCATCCTTAGTGCTTCCCGGAGCCAGATTGTCCACATGAACAACATTCGTCTTGTCGGTGGGAGGCAGATCCGCTCCCCCACCACTCGGCCCAAGATGCACCTTGGCGCGCGAGGCCGGACGCCCATTGGCCTTTCCGTTTACATCCTTGGACGAACGCTTTGCGCGGCCGACCACGGTTTCGCCGCTGGCATGCTCCGGCTCGCCGGGGTCGGTGCGCTCATCACCCCAGCTGCTCTCTTTGGCCATCGCTTTGGACTATCCACGGCTCACCGCTCGCCCAAACGTGCCGAATTGAACGTGTTGGGCCAACGCGGTCATTGATCGAAGACACTCGTCGCTTTAAATGGTAAAAGGCGAGCATGCTCGTGTCAAGCGGTCGACTGGACGCGCGCCTTCTAGCGGCTGGAGCCGTCTCGAAATCCTACATGAAGATGCTCGCTTGACTGATGCCCCGAAAAAGCTCTATTTTGAAGGGCTATAGAGACCTTTGAAGAGACTCAATTGGCTTTTCGCACCTTACATTCAACACACCAGATGGAGGGGTTAATAATGAAGTACAATCCGATATGGCTGGCCGGCATCATGACCGCTTTTGCTTTTGGCGCTCTTGGCTTCAGCTGCGATCCAGACATCGATGCCTGTGACGAAGGTTATTTCGACTGCCATGGCGAATGCATCCCCGAGGGCGAAGAATGCATCGAGCCCTGTCCCACCGATCGACCAATTCGATGCGACGACGGCACCTGCGTAGCCGATATCAGCGAGTGTGATGCCGTAGAAGGATGCCTCCCAGACGACTGTGATCCCAACTTCTATGCGGACCCGGATGGTCTTCAAGAGTACGACACTAGTGGTTATGCATTGCGTCAACTCACGACCGGCGCGGCCAACTCAGGCGGCGACTTCCTGGCGGTCGATGGCTACGCGGAGAATCAGCCCATCCATTATTGGCAGATGACCGAGGTCTATCTTCACAATGATGACCCGAACGATATCCGGGTAGCAAACGTGTTCCCAAACGAGGTCATCGTCAATCGAGTCTTCGAGTTCGTCACGCCCGACGACCAGATTCTATTCGCGCAGAACCCGATCATCGAGGTCACGCCCGACATGCCCAACTACAGTCCTCTCGTACAGGTCTGGTATGTGTATGTCCCAAACAACTACGTCCCCAACACGATCAAGTCCGTGGCCTCAATCGATGATGCCGCTGACGACATGGA